>JBDTWM010000033.1:0-23943 GCA_040006675.1 Dermatophilaceae bacterium
CGTTGCGTGGGCGGTCGGGTGTTCTAGCGGCCCTGGTCGGCGACGGCCTGGGCGGCAGCGGCGGCGGCCTCCGGATCGAGATAGGTCCCGCCAGCGGTGACCGGCTCCAACCGCTCGTCGAGTTCGTAGACCAGCGGCTGACCCGTCGGGATGTTCAGGCCCGAGATGTCCTCGTCGCTGATGCCGTCGAGGTGCTTCACCATCGCCCGCAGACTGTTGCCGTGGGCGACGACGATCACGACCTTGCCGTCGCGCAGGTCGGGAACGATCGCGCTCTCCCAGTACGGCAGAAGGCGAGCGACGACATCCTTCAGGCACTCCGTGGGCGGGTTGTCGCCGTCGATGTGGGCGTAGCGCACGTCGTGCGCCTGGCTGAACTCGTCGTTCGGGTCGAGCGGCGGGGGCGGGGTGTCGTAGCTGCGCCGCCACAACATGAACTGCTCCTCGCCGAACTCGCCGCGGATCTGCTTCTTGTCCTTGCCCTGCAGCGCGCCGTAATGCCGCTCGTTGAGCCGCCAGTGCCGACGCACCGGGATCCAGTGCCGGTCGGCCGCGTCGAGCGCGAGGTTGGCGGTGTTGATGGCGCGGCGCAGGACGGAGGTATGCACAATGTCAGGGAGCACGCCTTTGGCCTTGAGTAGCTCACCACCCCGTACGGCTTCCCGTCTGCCTTTGTCCGTCAGGTCGACGTCGACCCAGCCGGTGAACAGGTTTTTGGCGTTCCACTGGCTCTCGCCGTGGCGCAGCAGCACGAGGGTATAGGTCATGGCACCACTCTAGTTCGGGACGCCCCCGCCCCGGCTGTTCGAGGAGCGGCCCTCGAGGACGGACGCTCGACGAAGTAAACGCCGGCCACGGTCGCTCCGGACCGCGTACACCGTCCGCGGCGACCGGCCCTGTCAGTTCGTACGGGATGAGTCCACGCCGTCTCCAGCCGCGCTCGCCGTCGGCTCCTCGGCACCGGCCAAGATGTCCCGGAACGCGTCGAGGTTGCGTAGCGACTCTCCCCGAGAGACCCGCCAATCCCATTCGCGCCGCATCGCCGTGAGGAACCCGAGGGCGAGCAGCTCGTTGAACGCACCGTCGCAGGACTCCAGGACCACGCCGAGGAGCTGGTCGAGGGAGTCGCTGTCGACCGCACCGAGCGGGAGGCGGCCCACGACGAAGACGTCGCCGCGGGCGTCCAGAGCGTATGCGAGGCCAGGCGTGCGCAGGTTGCGCTGCAGCAACCAGCGGTAGAACTGGGCGTGGTTCTCGTCCGGCTTGCGGATCACGAACGCCGTGAGGCGTAGGTCACGCTCCCCGACGAGGACCGAGCAGACGGTCTTGAGCTTCTTCTCGCCGGGCAACACCAGGACGATTTCGCCGTCGCGCACGCCCGATTCCTGAGCGATCTCGGCGTCTGTCGCGAAGCGTCGGACGGCCTGACGGGCTCGCTCGCGGGCGCCGGTCACGACGCCCTCTTCTTCGCCCCGGCGAGCACACCGCGTCGCGAGCGCCGCGCCGCGACCGGTCGCAGCTGACGCGCCGCCGCGACCGGGGCCCTTCGTTCCTCGGCCGCTTCCGCGTAGACAGACAGCAGCCTGTCGGCCGTGGCCTCCCAGGAGAAGCGCCTGGCGTGTTCGATCGCCGACCTCGACAGCTGCGCGCGCCGCGCGGGGTCGTCGAGCAGCGCCTCGAGGGCGCGGCTCCAGTCGTAGACGTCGTGGGTCGGCACAAGCACTCCGCCCCGCACGGTGACCGACAGGCCGCCCACGTCGGCCGCCACCACGGGCGTGCCACACGCTTGCGCCTCGATCGCCACGAGCCCGAACGATTCCGAGTAGGAAGGCACCGCGACGAGGTCGGCCGCGCGGTACCAGTGGGCCAGCACCTCGCGCGGACCGGGCTTCTCGAAACGCACCGACGCCGCGATCCCGAGCTGGGCCGCGAGCTCCTGCAGCGCGCGAGGCCGCTCCAGCCCCGAACCGCTGGGGCCGCCGTTGACCACGACATGCACCCGCTGGGCGAGGTCAACGCGTCGCTCGAACAGATCGGCCACCGCCTTCAGCAGCAGGTCTGGAGCCTTCAGCGGCTGCACCCGCCCGACGAACGCCACGAGCAGGTCGTCGGCGCCCACGCCCAGCAGCGACCGGCTGGCGGCCTTGTCTGCGGGGGTAAAGGTCTGCAAGTCGACGCCGGGGTTGACCACGCGCACCCGGCGCGCCTTGGCTCCGTAGAGGTCTACCAGCTCCGCGGCCTCGGTGTCGGTGTTGGCGACCAGCCGGTCCGCGATCGAGACGACCTGGGCCTCCCCGATCTCCCGGACCGGGGGCTCGGGGGTGTCGCCGGCGGCCAGGTGAGCGTTCTTGACGCGCGCCATCGTATGCATGGTGTGCACCAACGGTACGTGCCAGCGCTCCGCGGCCAGCCATCCCACCTGCCCGGATAGCCAGTAGTGGGAATGCACCACGTCGTAGTGCCCCTCGGGGTGGGCGGCCACCTCCTGCATCACGCCCGCCGCGAACGCGCACAGCTGGGCCGGAAGGTCTTCCTTGCCCAGCCCCCCGAAGGGCCCGGCTGGCACATGGCGGACGGTCACTCCATCCGCGACCCGCGCGAGCCGCTCCTGCGTGCCCGAGGTGGCCCGCGTGAACACCTCGACGTCGACCCCCCGTCGGGCCATCGCCAGGGCCGACTGCAACACGTACACGTTGAGGCCACCCGCATCCCCGGTGCCCGGCGTCGCGAGCGGGGAGGTGTGCACGGCGATCATCGCAACACGTCGTATCGGGGGGGCACCGCGATATACCGGCACTCGCCTCTCCTTCCGATGGAGGACCCGCGGGTCCGTCCTCGTTCACAGCTTCGATCGGCAGCACGGCGACGGCACGACGTCGTCGGCGCGGGACGACGACCGACGGCGGGGGTAACGACTCGAACAACACCCTGTCCGCGCCGATCCTTCCCGGCCGTGCCCCATCCTGCCCGGGCGGCGCTCTACGCACCCGCCGGGGTCGGTTCTCGTCGGGTGCGGGCGCGCAGAAACGGCGGTACGGATCCGAGGTCCGCCCGCGGCCCGTGCGTCGAGCTGGGGGGCCGTGCGCGTCTCATCGCGCTCGACGCGAACCGCCCACAGGCGGTGACGAGGTCGCCGCGGCCGCGCCGTCTGGAATCCCCCGGGCAAGGTGGTTGAGTGGCTGCCCGGCCACGTGGTGCCTCGGGCGAGATCACGATCGACTGGGCGCGATCGCGCCCAGTCGATCGGTCAGTCTCGGGCGTAGTCGTCCTGGACGCGAACGATGTCGTCCTCGTCGAAGTGGCCGAAGCCGACCTCGAGGATGCGGGTTGGCGTGTCACCGGAGTTGGCCATGCGATGCAGGGCACCGAGGGGCACCCAGATCAGCTCGCCGCGCTGCGCGCTCCACGTGCGGTCTTCGACGGTGATGTCCACGGGCGCGTCATCGAGCACCGTCCACAGCTCGGCGCGCTGCCGGTGGGTCTGCAGGGACAGCCGCTGCCCCGGGTTCACGGTGATGACCTTGACCGTGGTCTGCTCGTTCTCGCAGAACTCGCGAAACTCCCCCCAGGGCCGCTGGACGCTGAACACCTGGTCGCGGCGATCCACGCCGAGCTGCGCGTCCTGACGTGTCGTGGCGTCATCGTGCATTCTCATTCTTGATGCCCCCCTCGGATCCCCCTGGCGCGGGCCGGCCCGCGATCGAACCTCCAGTCTACCGAGCGGCCGACACCCGCTCCACGTGCACGCTGGTCACGCCCGCACGCTGGTCACGTGTCTGTTGGTCACGTCCGCCGCGCGTCCGAGTCAGACCCCGTACCCGCACACCAGGTCACCAGTCACCAGGTCACCAGGTCACCAGGTCACCAGGTCACCAGGTCACCAGGAACCGTAGGGCCCACGACCCGTCGCGCCTCCCTTGCGCTTCGTCGGGGTGTACCGCCGGATCGCCGGGCGCACGTCCGCGAGGAACACGCCGGCCGCCACCACCGCGACCAGGCCGATGCCGAGCACGTTCCAGATCGTCACGAAGCCCACGAGCGCCGCGACGGCAGTGATCGCCATCCACGCGTTCTTGTTGAGCTTCTCTGCGGCGGCGTAGGCGGATGCCGGGTATCGCAGCGCCTCCACGAACGCGACGAGCTCCAAGCCGAGGGCCGCCACGCCCAGCACGAAGAGGACCAGCGACTGGGTGTTATTCAACAGCTGCATCACCCCAGGGTACGGGTGTGACGCGAGCGACGGCGAAGGCTTGCCCGTCGGCCCGGTGTCCGGCAGGGGCGACAGGAGGGCCGGACGCGTGTCGCGTCCGGCCCTCCTGTCCTGCGCAGCGTGACGAGGACGTCAGCGTCACGAGGACTTCGAAGACTCCGTCAGCTTCGGCAACCGGGAGTTGCTGGGCATCGGCGGAACATAGTCGCGCGCGGGCGTGACGGATGCGGTGACCGGCTTCGCCGGCCCGGCCGTGGTGACCGTCCGCTTCGAGGCAGTCTTCTTGCCGGACCGCTTGGCGACCGGCGCTGTACTGCCGGCTTCCAGACCCGCACCCGCGACCGAAGGAGCCTTCGTCTCTGCCTTGGCCGGCACGGCATCGCTCGTGCGGCGGCGACGCGCGAGGGGCTTGACGCCCTCACTGCCGCGACGAGCCACCTCTGTGACGCCATCACGGAGGTGGCCAGCCTGGTCGGCGACGACCTGCTGAGCCTGGTCCATGGCGTGGGCCGCCTGGTCCTTGGTGTGCTCCATCTGGTGGATCGCGGCGTCACGGGTCTTGGCGGCCGCCTTGCGCGACTTCTCGGTCCGGCCGGCGACCTTCGAACGGCTCTTCTCGACCAGTGCCCCGGCCTGGCTCAGCAGACCGGCGGCGGTCGCGGCAGCCTGGTCGACCGCCTGCCCACCACGGGTCTTGTCCGCCACGTCTTTGCCGCGCTCGGCGAGCTCGGAGTACTGCTTTTGGCCCTTGGCCACCGCACCGAGAGCCTGGTTCAGCGCCGCGGTGGGGGCTTGCCGCACGCCCTTGACGACCCTCGCGACGTCACTTCCCGCGTTGTCCTGAAGCTGGTCGATGCCGGCCCCGGCGTCTTGCGCGGCCTTCGTCCCCAGCTCGCGGAGCTTTTCCACGGCGAGATCCGAGGCGCCGACGACGGCGTAGAGGGGGGATAGCGCATCTAGAACGACCTGCGCGGCTTCGGGATCCTTCTTTTCCGATGATGTAGACGTCATCACATGCTCCTTGGGAAGTGTCTTGGTGGTGTGGTCTTGATCGGGTTGGTCGGCGACGAACCGCCTGTCGGCCCGGGCGTCCACGAAGCGGTCGTACGCCTCCAACAGCGCACGGCGCTGGTCGGTGTCGAGTCGCGAGTCGTGCCAGATGGCTCGGCGCACATCAGGCGAGGGAGCGACGGTCGAGGAGTCAAGCAGCCCGGCCCGGGCGTAGAGCGACTCCGCGGACAGCGACAACCCTCGGGCGAGCCGCTGCAGAATCTCCGCGCTGGGACGTCGCAGACCGCGTTCGATCTGGGACAGGTACGGATTGCTGACGCCGGTGAGAGCGGACAGCTGTCGCACCGACAGGTTGGCGTTCTGCCGCTGCTGCCGCACAAACGCGCCGAGTTCATGCACGCTCGCGGCAGAGGAAGGCAGAGTCGTCACACCGCCAGTGTGCTTGCAATCGCAAGCAGAGAGCAATTTTCGCGACTGCGTTCTTCGCCACATCGCGCGTCGAGCGTGGTCAGGGACGCACGATCACCGTCTGCGCGACGGCGGTGCTGCCCGCGGCAAGTACGGCGTCTACCGGTGTGTTGCGACGCACGAGCCCGAGGGCGATCGGGCCGTCGTCGATGTGGCGCGCAACGGTACCTAGCAGCCCGACGGAGCGCCCGTCCAACGTCAGCGGGGTACCGGGCTCGGGCAGCGTGTGGCCCGAGCCGTCGAGGTGGCAGAAGATCACTCGACGGGGTGGGCGGCCGAGGTTGCGCACCCGGGCCACCGTCTCCTGACCCCGGTAGCACCCCTTGTGCAGGTGCACGGCCGTGCGCAGCCAGTCCAGCTCGTGCGGGATGGTGCGGTGGTCGGTGTCCGCGCCGAGCCGGGGCCGCCAGGCCGCGACTCGCAGCGCCTCGGCGGCCCACAGACCCGCCAGCGGGCGGTCCCCGACGGCCGCGTCCAACGAGTCGCGCGGGACGATGACCTCCCGCCACGCCCGATCGCCGCCGGGGTGGTCCCCCTCCGGCCCGTAGCACCAGGTGTCGCCGACGGGCCCGGGCCACGGATCACGCCAGGTGGGCGGCTCGCCGGGCAGCCCCTCCGCCGACACCGGCTCGCCGAACACCGCGTACTCGTCCGAGCGGTCGACCACCTCGACCCGCAGCATGAAGCGCATCGAGTCCAGCCAGGCGAACAGGGCCTGACTCGTGCCCGGTTCGACGGTGAGCCACGCGGTGTCGCCGTCGTCGACCAGGTGCAGCGCGTGTTCGACGTGCCCCTTCGGGGTGAGCACGAGCGTCTCGGCTGAGGCGTGCGCGGGCAGTCCCGTGAGGTGTTGGGTCGTGAGGGAGTGCAACCAGGACAGCCGGTCGGGGCCGGTCACGGTGAGCACACCCCGATGCGACAGGTCGACAACGGCCAGTCCCTCACGCAGCAGGCGTTGCTCGCGCGCCGGGTCGCCGTAGTGCGCCGCCACCCCGGCATCCACCCCGGCCGCCGACACGGCTCCCTCTCGGTTCAACAGCACTGAACTCACGGATGTGCCTCCCTCGTTCTTGTCACGTCGCCGTCCTCGTCACGGCCGCCGCCGACCGCGTCGCACGCGGCGCACCAGCCGTGTACCGCGAGATGCCGCACGTCGGCGGCGAACCCCACCCCGTCGAGGAGCGCCCGCGCCAGGGTGTCGGCCACCCCGACGGGCGCCTCTCCCACGTTGCCGCAGCCCACGCAGATGAGGTGGACGTGGTCGGCGTGGGTGGTCATGTGGTAGCTGGGCGTGCGTTGGTCCAGATGCGTGTGCGACACGATCCCCACGTTTTCCAGCGCCTCCAGGTTCCGGTAAACGGTCGACAGCGACAGGGGCGTTCCCCCGTCCCGGTCGACCGCCTCCGCGATCGCGTCGGGGGTGGCGTGCTCCAGTCGCCGGACCGCGGCCAGCACGCGCTCGCGCTGGAGGGTCATCCGCATCCCGCGGGCTCGCAACGCCGACCCCACGTCCCGGGTGGACTTCGACGCGGAGGCCGCACGCCGGGTCAGCTCCGGATCGCCGCTCACGCCGCCGGCGCCTTGCGCAGGGTCGCTGAGGTGTGGCTCGTCATGGGGTGCCCGGTCGCGGCCATGTCCATAGCCCACATCAGCTGGGAGTCCACGTAGCCGTACATGCGCGTCGCAGCGTTGTACTCCTTGGCCTCGGGGCTGCGTAGCACGCCGTCGGTGCGCAACTGCACTATCGGGCGATCGTCGTCGCGCTGCCCCACGTACATCTCCACGATCCCCGTCGGATGCGCCAGCAGCAACTCGATCTCTCCGCTGCGCAACACCCGCCAGAACCCCCGCTCGGTGGCGGCCGCCTTGACCTGGTCGCCGACGTCATCGAGCAGCCAGGTGCGGCTCTCCCAACGAAGGAATCCCCGGCCGTCGTGGGAGCACTCGATCTCCTGACCGAATCGGACCGAGTCCATCGACGGGTAGCCGACCACGCCGACCCCTGTCCAGGAGCCCACCAGCCACGCGAGGGGCGCCAGTTCTGGCGCCAGCGTCGAGTCCAGTTCGAAGACCATGTGTTCCTCCGGTCATCCTGCGGTGCGCCGAGGACGTTCGCGCCGGCCCGTACGAGCGCCGGTGGGGTCGATCGTACGAAATGAGGCGTTACGCAGACCTCGCGGGCGCCGAACCCGGTGCCGGCGCGGCATCGGGCGCCCGAGGCGACGGGTGTGTGAAGGCAACGGCATACGGGGAAAACGGGCATGACTTGCATCACGGACATCACAGGCATCACGGACATCACGACGCGATCACCAGCGCGCTGATCACCACTCCCGTGATGAGCCAGGATGCGGCCCCCGACGCCACCTGCGGACGACGACGCGACTGAGTGGGTTGCACGAAGAAAATCTGACGCAGCGCGTACGAGCCGACCCCAGCCAGCACGCCGGCGACGGCCGCAGCCCACACCGGGAGGGTGCCGACAGGCACGGCCCGGGCGGCGACGGTGGCGCCGATCCCGGCCAGGGCCGCGGCGATCACCACGGCGGGGATGTCGTCGACCCAGCGTCCTCGGGCCACGTCGGCGAGGGTGGCCACGGCCACCGCGCCTGCCACGACGAGCGCGGCCGCGCGGGCGGCCTCGTGCTCCAAGTACGGCGTAGCCCCGGCCCAGGCCGCGATGACCAGGATGGCCGCCACGCTGGCCGCGAGCGACTCGACCAACCGGGGGCGGCCGTCCCGGCGCGCCAACTGATGCACGAACGCCGTCAGGACCGACAGGCCGAGCGCGGCGAGGACCCAGCGCAGGTCGGCCACGCCCCGCTCCGGGGACCGGGACAGCCACCCGGTCACAACGAGGGCGACGGCCGCGATCGCCAGCACGGCGGTCGAGCCGCGCGGGCTCGGAAGGTTGAGCAGCCGCACCCAGCCGACGACGACCGCCACGACGCACGCGGCGCCGATGGCGGCGAGTACGAGGGGCAGGTCGAGGGCGGCACCGAGGGCGGCGACGACCGCCGCGAGCAGCGCCGTCAGCGTCGCCCCGGGCCGCCACGAGCGCACCGGGAGCAGGGGACGGCCCGGGATGGCGGACGGCAGCGGCACGTCAGCAGGTGAGCGACGCACGGCTCACCCGCCCGCGAAGGGCGGCAGTACCTCCAAGATGCTGCCGCCGGGGGCGGGATCGTCCAGGCCTGAAGCCACCCCGTCGAGGAGCGTGGAGGCGACCGCGAGCACCTGGTCGAGCCCCGGATGGTCGGCGGCCGCACCGGCAAGGATGTCGCGCACCGAGCCCGGCGGACGGGACTCCTCGCTGGTGCCCGCCGCCTCGCGGGCGGCGGCCCAGTAGCGGACGGTCACCGCCTCGGCGGGTGGCTGCGGATCGCGCGAAGTGGTCACGCCCCCAGCCTGCCATGCGGACCTGCACGCAGGACGGTCGCGCCCCGCGCCGTATCCTGCCGTCGTGGCGGAGCTCCTGCTGATGACGGGCGCGCTCGGCGCGAGCGCCGAGGTGCTGCCTGCGCTGGACCTGCTCCCGCACCGCATCCAGATCGTGCCGCCGGACATCGCGGCCATCCTCGACGACGCCCGCTATGACGTGGTGCTCGTCGATGCCCGCCGGGACCTCGCCGGGGGCCGAAGGCTCTGCCGGCTCCTCTCCGCCACCGGTGCCCGTCGACCTGTGGTCGCCATCATCACGGAAGGCGGGTGCGCCGCCCTCAGCGTGGACTGGCAGGTCGCCGACGTCCTTCTGGACACCGCCGGACCCGCCGAGGTCGAGGCGCGGCTGCGTCTCGCGGCCGGCCGCCACGGCGCGGAGCACGAGGAGGCCGCCTCGGGGCCGATCTCGGCGGGGGAGCTCGTCATCGACGAGACGACGTACTCCGCCCGTCTGCGGGGACGACTCCTGGATCTCACGTACAAGGAGTTCGAACTCCTCAAGTACCTGGCCCAGCATCCGGGCCGGGTGTTCTCGCGGGCGCAGCTACTCCAGGACGTGTGGGGATACGACTACTTCGGGGGCACCCGGACCGTCGACGTGCATGTGCGTCGGTTGCGCGCCAAGCTCGGCACCGAGCACGAGGTGCTGATCGGGACCGTCCGCAACGTCGGATATCGCTTCGTGCCCGACGACGCCGACGATCCGCGTACCACCGTCTCCGCGTGAGCCGGAGGCGCGTCGCCCCCATGGTGGAATGTCGCCATGGCTCTCGCGTGCTCCCTACACCGGACGAACCATCTCGCCCCCGACGAGGTGGCCCTCGTCCGCTCCCTGGTCGAGGACGCCGCCGCCGAGGACGGCGTCAGCCCGTTGTCCGAGCAGGGGATGCTGCGCCTTGACAGCGCCCTCCCCGGCGTCATCCACATCCTCGCCACGAGCGGCGCGCAGCTCCTGGGGTACGCGCAACTCGTCGCGTCACGCGGGACGCCGCCGTCGGCCGAACTCGCGGTCGCAGCGCCCCACCGACGCGAGGGGATCGGGACCGTTCTGCTCGACCGGGTGCTCGCCGCGCAGCCGCAGGCCCGGATCTGGGCGCACGGGATGCTGCCGGGGGCGCGCGCCCTCGCCGGACGCGCCGGGCTCACGGTGGTGCGGGAGTTGCTGCGCCTGGCCCGCCCGCTGTCGCCTGACGACGCGTTCGACACGACGCTCCCCCAGGGGTACGAGGTCGCGACATTCACCGACGCCGACGGCCCGCAGTGGCTCGCGCTCAACGCGGCCGCTTTCGCCGACCACCCCGAGCAGGGCCGGCTCACTCGTGCGGATTTGGCTGACCGGATGGTCCAGCCGTGGTTCGACCCCGCAGGCTTCTTCCTGATCCGTGACCGGGAGGGGCGGCTCGCCGCCTTCCACTGGACGAAGGTCGAGGACGACGTCGGGGAGGTATACGTGGTGGGCGTCGCGCCCGACCGACAGGGACTCGGCCTCGGACGGGCTGCCACCGCGATCGGCCTGGCTCACCTTCGCGACGCGGGCCTGCCCCGAGTCGTCCTCTATGTCGACGGCGACAACGACGCCGCCCTCGCGACATACGTCACGGCGGGCTTCGAGCGGGATCACGTGGACGCTCAGCTGGCGCGGCTGAGGGTCAGCACGTCCGCTGATCGGGTGACACGATAGGACCATGGCCGAGCCCGCCCGCGACGACAAGACCCCGTCCCGCGACGACCGCGCGGCACGGGCCGAAGATCTCCCCGGGAAGAGCGCCCCCTCGGCCGGACCGACCCGGCGGGAGATGGGCGCTTCCTCGCTCGTGGCCGCGACGTCCGCACCGCGGCCACGCGGGATGAACGGCCGCTACCTGCGCACCGTCGAGGCGTCACGGCGGGACGACGCCGACTTACCGGACGAGCGCTTTTTGGACCGTGAGATCTCGTGGTTGCAGTTCAACGAGCGGGTGCTGCAGCTCGCCGAGGACCCTGACCTGTACCTGCTCGAACGCGCTCGCTTCTTGTCGATCTTCGCCAGCAACTTGGACGAGTTCTTCATGGTCCGCGTCGCCGGCCTCAAGCGACGCATCGCGACCGGGCTTGCGGTGCAATCCGCCTCCGGGCTGGAGCCTCGCGAACAGCTGGAGCGCATCCGCTCCGCTGCCCGGACGCTGATGGAGGCGCAGGCGCGCGTCTACCAGGAGCAGGTGCGCCCGGCCCTCGCAGACGAGGGCATTTCGATCGTGCGGTGGGACGACCTCACCGACGACGAGCGAGAGCGCTTGTCGATGTGGTTCCGCGACCGGGTCTTTCCCGTGCTGACGCCGCTCGCCGTCGACCCGGCCCACCCGTTCCCGTACATTTCGGGTCTGTCGCTCAACATGGCGGTCACGCTGGTCAACCCTAAGTCCGAGACCGAGCACTTCGCGCGGCTCAAGGTGCCGCCGCTGCTACCCCGCCTCGTCAAGCTCGACCCCTGCCCTCAGTCTCTCGACGACACCGACCATTTCGTGGCGCTCGAGGAGGTCATCGCCGCCCACCTGGACCAGCTGTTTCCAGGGATGGATATCCACGAGCACTACACGTTCCGCGTCACCCGCAACGAGGACCTGGAGGTCGAGGAGGACGACGCCGAGAACCTTCTGACCGCGATGGAGAAGGAGCTGACGCGACGGCGGTTCGGCCCGCCGGTGCGGCTCGAGGTTGACGAGGATATGAACGACCACGTCATGCGACTGCTCATCCGCGAGATGCAGATCAACCCCAAGGAGGTCTTCCGGCTCCCCACCCCCCTCGACCTGCGCTGCCTCGGCGACGTCGCGGACCTGGACCGGACGGAGCTGAAGTACCCGAGCTTCGTACCGCGCACCCACCCCGACCTCGCCCGCGTGGAGAGCGCGAAGGCCGCCAACATCCTGGCCGCCGTGCGTACCCAGGACGTGTTGGTGCAGCACCCGCACGACTCCTTCTCCACCTCCGTGCAGGCGTTCATCGAGCAGGCCGCGGCCGATCCGCGCGTCCTTGCGATCAAGCAGACGCTCTATCGCACATCCGGTGATTCGCCCATCATCGACGCGCTGATCGACGCCGCCGAGTCGGGCAAGCAGGTGCTCGCGGTGGTCGAACTCAGGGCGCGCTTCGACGAACAGGCCAACATCGAGTGGGCACGTAAGCTGGAGCAGGCGGGCGTGCACGTCGTGTACGGGATCGTCGGGCTCAAGACCCACTGCAAGCTGTCCTTGGCCGTCCGGCTGGAGTCCGATGGCCTGCGGCGGTACTGCCACGTCGGCACCGGGAACTACCATCCCAAGACTGCCCGCCTGTACGAGGACTTCGGCCTGTTCACCTGCGACCCCCAGGTCGGCGAGGATCTGACCCGGCTGTTCAACCAGATGTCCGGGTGGGCGCCCGCCAGCACCTTCAAGCGCCTGCTCGTGGCGCCCCGCTCGCTACGCTCCGGATTGCTGGACCGGATCGAACAACAGGTCGAACGGGCACGCGCTGGGCAGGACGCGTACGTCGGCTTCAAGGTGAACTCGATCGTCGATGAGACGCTCATCGACGCGCTGTACCGGGCGTCGGAGGCGGGCGTCGACGTGGACCTCCTCGTCCGCGGCATTTGCGCCCTGCGTCCCGGCGTGCCCGGCCTGTCCGAGCGGATCCGCGTGCGCTCGATCCTCGGCCGTTTCCTGGAGCACAGCCGCGTGTTCGTCTTCGGCCGCGACGGCGCGGCCGGCGCGTTCATCGGCAGCGCCGACATGATGCACCGCAACCTCGACCGTCGCGTCGAGGCGTTGGTCAGCGTGACCGATCCCCGGCACGTCGAGCAGCTCGTTTCCGTCCTCGTGCTCGGGATGGACGACGGCACGTCCAGCTGGCACCTCGACGGCTCGGGACGCTGGACCCGCCGGGCCCACGGGGCGGACGGCGCGCCCCTCGCCGAACTGCAGAACCTTCTGATGGAGGACCACCGTCTGCGCTATCGCCGTACTCGAGCCGGATGAGCCCGGATGAGCCCGGATGAGCGCTGACGTGGCTGACTCGCCGGATGACGTGTGGCGCGTGACCGGCCGCGAACCCCGCGGGATCGGCACGCGGGCTGCGGGGGCCCTGACGTGGCGACGACAGGGTGAGGGTCTGCAGGTCGCGCTCGTGCACCGGTCCCGTTACGACGACTGGTCCTGGCCCAAGGGCAAACTCGACGCCGGCGAGGCGTGGTGTTCCGCGGCCGTCCGGGAGGTCGCCGAGGAGACCGGGCTGAGGGTGCGCCTTTCGCTCCCCCTGCCCACAGCTCGGTACCGCGTGAGCACCCCGACGGGCGAGCTGCAGGACAAGGTGGTCCGCTACTGGGCGGCGTCCGTGGTCGGCGGCGACGGCGCGTTGGAGCATGAGGTCGACGACGTGCGCTGGCTGGGAGTCGACGACGCGGAACGCCAGCTGACCTACCGCCACGACCGTCGACAGCTGGAGGCGCTGTCGCGTGCCGACCGGGACGGCCTGCTCCACACGTGGCCACTAGCGATCGTCCGTCACGCCAAGGCGACGCCCCGCAAGGCGTGGTCCGGCGACGACTGGCTGCGCCCTCTCGACGCCCGCGGGGAGCGCCAGGCTGCCGGTCTGGTGGGGGTGCTCTCCGCCTACGGGGTGCGCCGCGCGCTCACGTCTACGGCCACCCGATGCATCGACACCGTCGTCCCGTTCGTCGAGGCGAGCGGCGCGGATCTCGACGCAACGAAGTGGCTCTCCGAGGAGGGCTACCAGGGCGCCCCCCACTGGCTCGGCCCGCTCGTGGACGAGAGACTGGACGCGGCTGAGCCCGCGGTGCTCTGCAGCCACGGACCCGTGCTGCCCCACCTCGTCGGCTTGCTCGCCGACCGGGCCGACCAGGCCGACCAGGCCGGCCGGGCGGCTCGGTCGGTGTTGAGCCAGGGGGCTGCCGACAAGTTGGTGAAGGGCGAGGCCTTGGTGGCGCACATCGTCGGGCGCGGTGCGAACGCCCGCGTCGTTGCCGCAGAACGTCACCTTCCGACCTGTTGAGCGCTGGGCTGCGCGCCCGGTCATCGCCACGCCCGGTCATCGAGAGCCCGAGAAGCCCACGTCGACCTGCGCGGATGTCCTGCGGTTGGGGATCAGGGGCACAAGGCGTACCGTGGCAAGCGGCGCGCCGAGCCGCGGTAGCCCCGGGTCCCACATGAGATGCCGCCACGAGCGGCCGCGCGCCGCGAGGCGCTCCCGGCTCGGCGTGCCCCCTCTCCCGCACCCCGTTCTTCGCCACCGTCCTCTCCTCGTCACCGCCTCGGCGTCGGCGTCGGACCAGTCGCCAGCGCGCTCCGTGCGACGCCGGAGGGTCAACGTGGAACAGTACGAGCGTGAACGTCCCCACCCGGGTTCGAACCCCGCAACGCCCCCCTGCGTTCGTCCCCGCCCACCGCCACGCCGCCGCCGTCGAGTCGTTGCGCGCCGCGCTGGCCGCGCTGCCGCACGACGCCCCGGTGCGCCTGGCCAAGCCCACGTCCAACCTGTTCCGGGCGCGCGCCGCGGCCTCCGTCGGCCTCGACACCTCGAACCTCACGGGGGTGCTGGGTGTGGACCCCCAGGCCCGGACGGCGGACGTGCAGGGGATGTGCACTTACGAGACCCTCGTCGACTTCACGCTTCCGTACGGGCTCATGCCCCTCGTCGTCCCCCAGCTGAAGACGATCACGCTCGGCGGCGCGGTCACCGGCCTCGGGATCGAATCGACGTCGTTCACCCGCGGCCTGCCCCACGAGTCGGTCCTCGACATGGACGTGCTCACCGGCGCCGGAGAGGTGGTGACGGCGCGGCGGACGGGCGATCACTCCGACCTGTTCGCTGCGTTCCCCAACTCGTACGGAAGCCTCGGCTACGCGACTCGGCTGCGGATCGAGCTCGCCCCCGTGGGGGCGTACGTGGTCACCCGCAACCTGCGCTTCACCGACCTGGGGGCCATGACCGCCACCATGTCCGACATCATCTCGTCGCGCGAGGAGGGGGGCGAGATGGTCGACGCGCTCGACGGAGTCGCGTACGGCCCACACGAGGGCTACCTCGTCCTCGGTCGGTTCACCGATACGCTCGACCCCGCGACGGAGCCGAGCGCGCCCAGTGACTACACGGGGCAGAGCATCTACTACCGCTCCATCGCCACACGCACCCGAGACACGCTCACCGCCCGGGACTACCTCTGGCGCTGGGACACCGACTGGTTCTGGTGCTCCGGCGCGTTCGGCGCCCAGCACCCGGCCCTGCGGCGTCTGTGGCCGCGCCGCTACCGCCGCAGCGATGTGTACCGGCGGCTGCTGGCACTAGACCAGCGCTACCGGATCGCCGACCGCATCGACCGCCGCCGCGGTGGCCACGGCCTGGAGCGGGTCATCCAGGACATCGAGGTCCCGCTGGAACGCATCCCCGACTTCCTGACCTGGTTCTACGCGAACGTCCCCATGGAGCGCGTGTGGTTGTGCCCCCTCGTGCTCTCCGGGTGGACGGACCCCGAGGGACGAGATGCCGCAGCGCAGGCCTGGCCGCTCTACCCGCTGCCCCCGCACACCCCGTACGTCAACGTGGGCTTCTGGGGCACCGTCCCCATCGGACCCGGTCGAGCCGACGGGGACGTCAACCGCGACATCGAACGAGCCGTGGCCGACCTTGGCGGGCACAAGTCTTTGTATTCCGACGCGTTCTACGACCGGGAGACGTTCGAAACCGCGTACGGAGGAGATCGCTACCGCGCTGTCCGGCGGCGCTACGATCCGCAGGGACGTCTGACCGACTTGTTCGAGAAGGTGATGGGCAGATGACACACGTGTCAGATCGACGGCTGCGACACAGGCACCTACCGAGCCCTCATGCGCACCCCCGCGGCGCTCGTCCGCGCACGACCGTCGGAGACCTCGCAGCGGCGCTCACGGACGGCCCCCCGCCCCTGCGGATCACGGCCTATGACGGCACCGACCTGGGTCCGAGAGACTCCGACGTGCACGTGCACATCGCCTCCGAGAAGGGACTTCGCTACCTCCTCACGGCGAGGGGCGACCTCGGCATGGCCCGCGCGTACCTGGCCGGTGAACTGCAGGTCGAAGGGATGCACCCCGGCAACCCGTATCCCGTGCTGTGGCGGCTCAAGCGCGCGATGAAGACCCGCACACCCCGGCCCGATGAGGTCGCGCGGCTCCTGCGCGGAATGCGGCCCTCTCTGTTCACGGCACCCCCTCCTCCCCCGGAGGAGGGACCGCCGCGCTGGCGACGCACGCTCCATGGGCTACAGAGCTCCCTCGGCCGCTCCTCGACGTCGATCAGCCGTCACTACGACGTGTCCAACCGGTTCTACGAGATGTTGCTCGGCGACTCGATGACGTATACCTGCGCGGTCTACGCCGACCGGTCCGACACGTTGGACGACGCGCAACGACGCAAGTACGCGCTCGTGGCCGGCAAGCTCGCGCTCCAGCCGGGGATGCGGCTGCTCGACGTCGGCTGCGGCTGGGGGGGCATGGTCCGACACGCGGCCCGTCTGGGCGTGCGTGCGCTCGGCGTGACCCTGTCGCGTGAACAGGCCACGTGGGCGCAGGCCCGCATTGCGGCCGAGGGGCTTGCCGACCTCGCCGAAGTACGGCACCTGGACTACCGGCAGGCCCCGCGGGAGCAGTTCGACGCGATCAGCTCCATCGGGCTCACCGAGCACATCGGGACCGCCAACTACCGCGCGTACTTCTCCGAGCTGTACTCGCGTCTGCGGCCCGGCGGGCGCCTGCTCAACCACTGCATTACACGTTCCGGCGGCTCGAGCAGTACGCGACCCGAACCGTTCACGGATCGGTACGTCTTTCCCGACGGAGAGCTCGCCCCGATCGGGACGATCTTGCGCACCGCGGCCGCGTCCGGTTTCGAGGTGCAACACGTCGAGGACCTGCGGATCCACTATGCGTACACGTTGGCCGCCTGGAGCGAAAACCTCGAACGACACTGGGATGCGTGCGTGGTCGAGGTCGGCGAGGGCACCGCGAAGGTGTGGGGACTGTATCTGGCCGGTTCGCGGATCGGCTTCGAGTCCAACTGGTTCCAGCTGCACCAGGCGCTGCTGACGCGACCCGCCCAGGACGGCTCGCCGGCCTACCCGTTACGCCCCGACTGGGACCCGACTTCGTGACGCCGGGACCGACGTCCGAGGTCCGGCCCCCCGTTCTGGGCGCGCTCGTAGACTGACCGGGTGAACTTCGCCTCGGCCTACGACCAGGGCTTCCTTCGCGTGGCGGCCTGCGCCATCCCCACCGCGATCGCCCAGCCCCGCACCAACGGCGCCACTATCGCGGCGCGGGCCGCCGACGCGGCGGCCCAGGGCGCCGGGGTGGTCGTCTTCCCCGAGCTGAGCCTGTCCGGCTACTCCCTCGACGACCTGCACCTTCAAGCGCCGTTGCTCGACGCCGTCGAGACGGCGTTAGCCGACCTTGCGGCGCAGAGTGAGGAACTGACGCCGGTCCTGGTCGTCGGAGCGCCGCTGCGGCACCGGCATCGGGTCTATAACTGCGCGGTCGTGCTGCACCGCGGGACGATCCTCGGGGTCAGCCCGAAGTCGTACCTGCCGACCTACCGCGAGTTCTACGAGCGGCGTTACTTCGGCGCCGGGGACGACATCCGGGACAACGTCACCGTGGCCGGACACCGGGTCCCCTTCGGGCCCGACCTGCTCTTCCGCGCCCTCGACGTGCCCGGTTTCACGCTGCACGCCGAGATCTGCGAGGACCTGTTGGTGCCGATCCCGCCGAGCGCGACGGCCGCCCTGGCCGGCGCGACCGTGTGCGCGAACCTCTCCGGCTCCCCGATCACGGTCGGGAAGGCAGAGAGCCGCAAGCTGCTGGCTCGTTCCGCCTCGGTGCGCTGCCTGAGCGCGTACGTCTTCGCCGCCGCGGGTGAAGGCGAGTCGACGACGGATCTCAGTTGGGACGGCCAGACGTTCGTGTACGAGTGCGGGGATCTGCTCGGCGAATCCGAGAGGTTCCCGCTCGGCCCCCGCACGACCCTGGTGGACGTCGACCTGGACCGGCTGATGGCCGAGCGGCACCGCCAGGGCACCTTCGATGACAACCGGCGAACCTACGCGGACCGGCTGGAGCACCACCGCATCGTCGAATTCACGCTCGACCCGCCGCGCGGCGACATCGGGCTGCGTCGGGTGGTCGACCGCTTCCCGTTCGTGCCCGACGAGGTGCAGCGACTGCACCAGGACTGCTTCGAGGCGTACCACATCCAGGTCAGCGGCCTGGCGCAGCGGATGCGAGCGATCGGCACGCCGAAGGCGGTCATCGGTGTCTCCGGCGGACTGGACTCCACGCATGCGTTGATCGTGGCGACGCGGGCGATGGACCTGCTCGGACGGCCCCGCGCGGACGTCCTCGCCTACACCATGCCGGGGTTTGCGACCAGCCCCGCCACCCGCAGCAACGCAGAACGACTCTGCGCAGCGCTCGGGGTCAGCTTCGAGACCATCGACATCCGCCCTGCGGCCGAGCGGATGCTCGCGGACCTGCATCATCCGTTCGCCGACGGGGCCGCGGCCTATGACGTCACCTTCGAGAACGTGCAGGCCGGGCTGCGTTACGACTACCTCTTCCGGCTCGCCAACCACCACGGCGGCATCGTCGTCGGCACCGGCGACCTCTCGGAACTGGCGTTGGGGTGGTGCACCTACGGGGTCGGTGATCAGATGTCCCACTACGCCGTCAACACCGGGGTGCCGAAGACGCTGATCCAACACCTCGTGCGCTGGGTGATCGCCTCGGGGCAGGTGGACCAGGGGACGGGAGAGATCCTGGCCGCCGTGCTGGACACCGAGATCAGCCCCGAGCTGATCCCTGCCAAGGAGGGCGAGAAGCCGCAGAGCACCCAAGATTCCATCGGCCCGTACGCGCTGCACGACTTCACGCTCTACTACCTGCTGCGGCTCGGCTACCGACCCGCCAAGATCGCGTTCCTGGCACAGCAGGCCTGGGCCGACGCCGAGTCCGGTGAGTGGCCGCCGGGCTATCCGGAGGCCGATCGGCGGGCCTACGACCTCGCCGAGATCCGACATTGGCTGCAGGTCTTCGTGCGGCGCTTCGCCGCCAACCAGTTCAAGCGCTCGGCCATCCCCAACGGGCCCAAGGTGATGGCCGGTGGCTCGCTCTCCCCGCGCGGGGATTGGCGGATGCCCTCGGATGCCTCCGCGGCGCTGTGGCTGGCCCACATCGAGCAGCAGGTGCCCACCTGCTGACCGGTTGTCCCTCTCACCTGGCGGGCGAGCGGGTCGATCGGGTGGCGAAGCCCCGGAGTCGAAGGGCAGGCTGACCCCGTGCCCGATAACGTACGTCTCGCGCCGCAAGGCGAGGAGACCGCGGCGGTGGCGTTGCCCACCCGGAGGTTGACCCCGTGGCGGCGGTTGGTCGTGCGGCTCGGGAGCGCCGTGGCGATCCTGGTCGGCTCGGTTCTGGTCGTCTACGCGGACCGCGGCGGCTATGTCGACGCCAACAACGAGGGCGGCCTCACCCTGCTCGATTGCCTCTACTACGTGACCGTGACGCTGAGCACGACCGGCTACGGGGACGTCACGCCGGCCACACCGTCGGCGCGATTCATCAACGCCTTCGTCATCACCCCGGCGCGCGTGGCGTTCCTGGTCCTGCTCATCGGGACCACATTGGAGGTTCTCGCCTCCGAGGGGCGGATGCAGTTCCGGATCGCTCGCTGGAGGAATCGCATGAAGGACCACGTGGTCGTCGTCGGCTACGGCATCAAGGGACGCAGCGCCGTCGACACCCTTATCAGCAACGGCCGCACCAAGGAGGGCATCGTCATCGTCGACAGCGGCGACGCCGGCCGGCGCGACGCTCTGGCCGCGGGATACGCCGTGGTCGCCGGTGACGCCACGCGCCGATCCGTGCTCAGCCAGGCCGGGCTGGAACGGGCCCGTCAGGTGATCATCGCGACGGCCCGCGACGACACGAACATCCTGACCACGCTGACGGTGCGGCAGCTCAACCCGAACGCCTACGTCGTGGCGACGGTACGGGACCGCGACAACGTGCCGTTGATCCGCCAGAGCGGCGCCGATTCGGTGATCGTCTCGGCGGACTCAGCCGGGCGGATGCTCGGCAGCTCCGCGGTGTCGGCGCACCTCGGCCGGGTGTTGGAGGACCTGATCGTGTACGGGGAGGGCATCGAGGTCGCCGAGCGGGAGACCCTCATGAAGGAGGTGGGTCTGGATCCGAGCTCGATCCCGGACCAGGTCGTCGCGGTCATTCGCGACGACCGACTCCACTACTACTTCGATCCGACCGTCTCCAAGATCGCCCGCGGGGACCGCCTGATCGTGATTCGCTCGGCGGTGGAACGACCATGGGCCCCCCGCCCGGGCACCCACGGCGAACTGACCTCGATGGACACGGTCCGCTCGGCGATCGCCCACGCGACGGCCGAGCGAGCCAAGCGCGATGCGGCCGCACCGCAGAAGCGCGCACCCGAGGATGGCGGCTAGGACCGCCTGGCCGGGCAGGCCACCATCGCGGTGGCAACCGGCCCCTTCGTTGGATGTGGGTCCATAGCGTCCAGAAGCGAGCGCCGTGGGACGTCTTGCGCGTGGTCCCGCTGCGGTGCACAGTTTCCACGTGGACAAGAAGCGCTGGAGCGACATGGATCCCCGCGTTCGGCAGGCGATCATGCTTGGCGGCGCCTTCGAAGCGGGTCTGAAGGTTGCCGCACTCATCGATCTCGCGCAGCGGCCGCGCGGCGACATCCGAGGCTCGAAAGTAGCGTGGGCATGGGCCCTGGCGATCGTGAACTCGGGCGGCATCGTACCGATCGTCTACCTGCTACACGGACGCCGCACCGGCTAGCCTGCATCGTGCACGGGGGCCCGGGTGGCGTGATGGGTGGCGTGATGAGTGCTGTGATGGGCGGCGTGGCCGTCGCGTTGCGCACTGGCCGTGCGGCGAGGTCGGGTTCTCGAGGGGACCGCCCGACGTCAGTGTCCGCCGGATCCGCTGCCCGCGAGTTGGACCACCAGGTTGATCGTCATGGCCAGCACGACGGCGCCCAGGAGGTAGGAGACGAGCGCATGCCTGATCGCCGTCCGACGTACGGACGTCGTCGTGAGGTCTGTATCCGAGACTTGGTACGTCATGCCAAGGGTGAAGGCGAGATAGGCGAAGTCACCGTACGCCGGCTCGAACCCGTCCCCCTCGTTGAAGTCGATCCCGCCCGGGGTGCCCGAGTAGTACAGATCGGCGTACCGGACCGTGTAGAGGGTGTGGACCACGAGCCACGAGAGCGCGACGGCGGCCACCCCGAGGATCGCCTCCAGGACTCCCGTGCCCGACGTGTTCGAGGCTCCGAGGAGGAGGAAGGCCACGCCGACGAGGCTGCCCAGGCTCGCCGTCAGCAGGATGGCTTCGCTGGCGCCGCGCGAGGGGTCCTCGGCGGTCGCGTGCTCGCGCGTCCGGTCCGGGGCCATCGTTCCGATCACGGCCCAGGTCCAGACGAGGTAGACGGTGGCGCCTGCGATCCACGCGCCGACCACGGCCAGCGAACCTCTGCCGAGGAAGGCGCACAGGGCCGCGGCGGCGGTCGCGACGACCACTGCCGTGCCGGTGCGGACGCCGGTCCGACGGCCCAGCGACAGCGACGAATCTGTCACGGTCCAAGCACCTTCCGCAGGAAGGCGAGGATCGTCTCGTCGCGGACCTCACCACTGGGGACGACGTTCGCCCCGTACGTGTTCGCGCCGTACACGTGCGGCCCGCGAATCTCGTCGTGGAGCCTTTCCATCTCGACGTCGAGGCGCGCCGCCGTCGAGGCGGCATCTCCCAGCTCGGCGAGCAGCGTCGCAGGGACGTCGCGGTCGTGCTTGTAGTAGATCTTGTGCTCCAGGCTCGCCCAGAAGTCCATGGCGATCGTGCGGAACTGGACCTCCACCGGCACGTCGACGACTCCGTCCGACAAGAACACGGGGACTTCGACGAGGGCGTGGAGGCTGCGGTAGCCGTTGGGTTTCGGGTGCGCGATGTAGTCCTTGACCTTGATGACCCGGAGATCCTTCTGGCCGCAGAGGAGGTCTTGCACCCGGTAGACGTCGCTGACGAAAGAGCAGATCACCCTGACCCCGGCGATGTCGGTGATGGCCGCGCGGATCGCGTCCAGGGTGGGTTCGCACGCGAGGCTTTCGGCCTTGTCGAGGACACTCTGAGGGCTTTTCAGCCGCGACGCGAGGTGCTGGATCGGGTTGGAGGCGTGGCTGTGCTCAAACTCCTTGCCGAGGATCTCCAGCTTCGTCGTCACCTCCTCGATCCCGAACTGGTACGAGAGCATGAAGCGGGTGAACCGGCCCCGGAAGCCGCGGATCCGTCCGACCAGATCTTTCAGGGCGACGTCACTGTCGTCACCCGTGGCGAACTCGCGGGTCAGTGCCTCCACGAGCCTGCCGTCGGGGTCCGAGCCGGCGGTCGACCGGCCCGGGTCGACACGTGGGCTGTCCGGGCCATACGCGAGACTCACGCAGGAAGGGTATCCGCCGTACCTGAGCGAACGCTCAGCCCGTCGCTACCCGGTGTGCGGCGTCATCCCCAACGATCACCACCGAACAGCGAGAACGACGGCCCGCACACACGACTCACCCACGCGACCGGACACCACCCACCGACGGCAGACGAAATCGGCCAATCCTCACGCCACGAAGGAGTGCCACCATGACTCACCCACTCGCACAGGGCGCCGCACGGATCCTCGCCGCGTCGTCGGTGGTGGTACTCGCCATCATCGGGTCCGCGGCGGTGGCGCCCGCCGGAGCCGCCACGCCGCCGATGTGCACCGTCGCGGACATGAGCGTCGCGGTCCGTGTCGTCCCTGGCAGCGCCGGGATGATGCACGAGACCTACCGGGTCAGCGTGGCCAACACCTCCCGCCACGCCTGCTCGCTGCGTGGCTACGCGGGCGTCTCGCTGGTCACGGGCCGCACCGGGTCGGTCATCGGCGCGCCGGCCACCTGGGAGCCCGCCACGGTGCGCACGCTCTCACTCGCCCCGGGCCGCACCGCGTCCGCCGACGTCCGGTACACCCGCACCGACCCGTACGACCCGGCCACCTGCCGGCCGCGTGCCGCCGCCGGCTGGCGCGTCTACCTGCCCGGCGCCACCCAGGCCGTGTTCGTCCCCGGCGCCCCCGACGCCTGCACCAACGCGAACGTCCACCTGCTCGCCGAGCGTCCCTTCGTGTCGTGACGGGGCCGCCCGCCACCGCGTACCCGACCTGGCGGATGTGTACACCTGGGCAGAGTTGCTCGACAGCGCCGGTCACGTCGGTTCATCGTTCGTCGTGAGTCGGCGATCGGCGAGCCCGCGCAGGATGGGCACGGCCTCGGCCAGAGTCTCCTGGTCGGCGGGTGACAGGTCGTCGAGATGGTCCTGCAAGCGGCTCGTGCTCTCGGTGCGCAGGGCCGAGAGCGTTGTCAGCCCCTCGGTGCTGAGCGCGAGCCGGATGACCCGTCGGTCGGCGTCATCGCGGGACCGCTCGACCCAGCCTGCCTCCTGAAGGACGTCCACGAGGCGGGTCAGGCTGGCCGCCGAGACCCCCAACTGCTCGGCCAGGTCCCCGGCCCGCAACCCGTGGGGAGCTTTGGCGAGGGCTACCAACGCGGCGAGCCGGGTGGGGGTGATGCCGAACTGCGTGGCGGGGCCACGCAGGTGGAATGCCAACCGGTTCACCTCGATGCGCAGGGCTCCGGCCAGGGCCGTGGTGTCGATGGTCAGGGGAGTCACCGGGGTCACCGGGGTCAC
>JBDTWM010000034.1:0-23156 GCA_040006675.1 Dermatophilaceae bacterium
GCGGATCAGTACCACTCGTCGGGCTCGAGCAGAGGTACGAACCGATAGTGACCCTCGATGCGCACGTCGGGCAGCGCACCCGGGCGGCGCCGGACGATCCCCATCCGGCCGGCCAGCGGCAGGACCAGCACCCCGTCCTCGGCGAGCTGGTCCAGGAGCGCGTCGGGGATGTCGTGGGCCATCGCGGAGACGAGGATTCGGTCGTACGGGGCCTCGCCAGGCCGGCCGAGCACCGACGGGTCCGCCGCCTCTAGGCGAGCCCACGGCACGCCGGCGGCGCCGAGGTTCGCCGCTCCCCAGGCGGCGATGTCCGGCAGGATCTCCAACCCCAGCACGCTGCCTGCCGGGCCGACGAGGTTCGCGAGCAGCGCCGTGGTCCAGCCGGATCCGGCGCCGATGTCGAGGACTCGCTGACCGGGCTGCACGTCCAAGAGACCCAGCATCGTCCGCACGGTCGACGGTTGGCTGCTGGTCACGCCCCGCCCGATCGGCAACGGCCCATCGGTGTCCGCGTACCGCTGTTGGCTCCGACGCAAGAAGCCTTCCCGCGGCGCGGCCTGGAACGCCGCCGTCAGGCGCTCTTCGCCGGTCTGCATCATCCACGGTAGCGCCGCAGCCTCACGTGCGGGCCGGTCGCCGCGACAGCGCATATCGGCAGCGCCGCGAGTGCGATAGTGGGTCGACCCCACCCCTGCCTCGAAGGTTCTTGCCATGGCCCCCATCCGGATGTCCCGCGTCGGCCTCCTCCCTCGCGTCTGCATCGCGATCGTCCTCGGCATCGTCTGCGGGCAGTTCTTCCCCCAAGGCCTGGCCAGGCTCTTCGTGACCTTCAACATGATCTTCAGCCAGTTCCTGTCGTTCGCGATCCCGCTGATCATCGTCGGGCTCGTCACCCCCGCGATCGCTGAGCTCGGCAAGGGGGCGGGGCGCTGGCTCGGCGTCACCGCCGCGATCGCCTACGGATCCACGATCTTCGCGGGTCTCCTCGCGTTCGTGACCTGCGTGCTCGTCTTCCCCTCGATCCTGAACTACGGAGGGGCGCCGTCGGTCGGCAACCCCGAGGACGGCTTCCTGGCGCCCGCGTTCACACTGGAGATCCCACCCGTGTTCGGCGTGATGACCGCTCTGGTCCTGTCGTTCTGCCTCGGGGTGGGGCTCACCTTGATCCAGGGAGACACGCTGCGACGCGCGTTCGTCGACCTGCGCAGCGTCGTGGAGTGGATGATCGCGGCGATCCTGATCCCGCTGCTTCCGCTGTACATCTTCGGGATGTTCCTCGACCTGACCATGAACGGGCAGATCGCCATCGTCATCTCCACGTTCGCCCGCGTCATCCTCGTCGCGTTCGCGATCATGGTCGTGCTGTTGCTGCTGCAGTACGCGATCGCCGGGGCGATGTTCGGCCGCAACCCGTTGGAGCTGCTCAAGGGCATGGCGCCCGCCTACGTCACGGCGCTCGGCACGAGTTCGTCCGCGGCCACGATCCCCGTCACGCTGCGCTGCGTCGTACGCAACGGTGTGCCGGGCCCGATCGCGTCGTTCGTGGTCCCGCTCTGCGCGACCATCCACCTGGCCGGCTCGACGATCAAAATCGTGACGTTCTCACTCGCGATCATGACGATCACCGGGATGCCGCTTCATGTGGGTACCTACGTCGGGTTCATCCTCATGCTCGGGGTCACGATGGTGGCAGCCCCGGGCGTTCCGGGGGGCGCGATCATGGCGGCCATCGGGATCCTCCAATCGATGCTCGGTTTCGACGACACGGCGATCGGCTTGATGATCGCGATGTACATCGCGGTCGACAGCCTCGGCACTGCGTGCAACGTGACGGGTGACGGCGCGATCGCCTGCGTCGTCTCACGCCTGAGCCGCGGTCGCCTCGAAGGACGCGCGGCGCCCACGACCTCGCCGGTGCCGGAGTTCGCGGGCACGGCCGCCGCAGGGTCGGAGCCGGCCTCCTGAGGTCGCGTCGGCGCTCGGTCGGCGCCACCGTGATGTACGTTATGTCTCGATGACGTCACTCATCTCGCTACGCACCGACAGCGCCGTCGGGGAGGATGGGTGTGTTCCCTGATGGGGCGCGATCGCGGTCCCGTCCGACGCGGGCGGTCCCGCACGACGAAGGAGAGCCCATGGCCAAGTACGACGCTGACAGCACCACGCTCGGAGAGCTCCTCGACGACCCTGACGTGGTCGCCATCTTCGACAAGCACTCTCCTGGCCTGAAGTCCAACCCGATGTTGGCCATGGTCAAGAACATGACCGCTACGCAGGCGATGGGCATGGCGGGCGGGTTCATCGGCGCCGACAAGGTCGCAGCGATCAAGGGAGACATCGAGGCGCTTTGAGCACGTTGCGCTCTGAGCGTCCCCACATCGGACGAGCAGGCGTCGGACGAGCGGCCGAGACACACCGGCAGACCGCGCAAGGGCCCCGCACCTGAGGTAGGTGCGGGGCCCTGACGCGTACCGGGCTTCTCGAGCAGTCACGCGGCGCCTAGGCCGAGACCTCAGTGCCAGTTGCGCTCCCAGCGCGGCACCCAGTCGACCTTGGTCGGGCCGTTGTAGATCTGGCGAGGACGGTTGATGCGCGAATTCGGGTCGTCGTGCAGCTCCTTCCAGTTCGCGATCCAGCCCGGCATGCGGCCGATCGCGAAGAGGACGGTGAACATGTTGAGCGGGATGCCCAGCGCGCGCAGGATGATGCCCGAGTAGAAGTCGACGTTGGGGTACAGCCTGCGCTCGATGAAGTAGTCGTCGGAGAGCGCGGCCTCGGCGAGCTCGTGTCCCAGGTCGAGCAGCGGATCGTCGATCTTCATCTCGGTGAGCAGGTCCATGGCGGCCTGACGAAGAATGGTGGATCGCGGGTCGAAGTTGCGGTAGACGCGATGCCCGAAGCCCATCAGCTTCACGCCGTCTTCCTTGTTCTTGACCTTGCGCACGTATTCTTTGACGTTGATGCCGGACGCCTGGATCTGGCCCAGCATCTCGATGACCTTGACGTTGGCGCCGCCGTGGAGCGGGCCCCACAGGGCGCAGACGCCCGCCGAACAGGAGGCGAACATGTTGGCCTGCGACGACGCGACCATGCGGACCGTGGACGTCGAGCAGTTCTGCTCATGGTCGGCGTGCAGCACGAGGAAGAGGTTGAGCGCTTTGGCAGCGGTGGCGCTCGGCTCATAGGGGCGGTAGGGCACCGAATACATCATGTGGAGGAAATTCTCCACGTACTTCAGGTCGTACCGCGGGTAGATGATCGGATGGCCCACCGACGACTTGTAGGACGCCGCAGCGATGGTCCGTACCTTCGACATCAGGACTGCGGCCGCCACCTCGATCGACGCGTCCGTGTCGGCGTCCCAGACCTCGGCGTCGTGGGCGGACAGTGTGTTGATCATGGCCGACAGAATGGCCATCGGCGGGGCGGCGGTCGGGAATCCGTCGAAGTGCTTGCGCATGTTTTCATCGAGCATGGAGTGCTCGGTCAGCAGCTGCGCGAAACGGTCGCGGTCGGCCTCGGTGGGGAGCTTGCCGAAGATGAGCAGCCACGCCACCTCGACGAAGGAGCTCTTGTTGGCCAGGTTCTCGATCGGGATACCCCGGTAACGCAGGATGCCTTTGTCGCCGTCGATGTACGTAATCTTGGACGTGCACGAACCCGTGTTGCCGTATCCGTTGTCCAGCGTGATGTACCCCGTTTCGGAGCGCAGCTTGCTGATATCGATGGCCTTCTCGTTCTCGGTGCCCACGACGATGGGAAAATCGTAGGGCTTGCCATCCAGCTCGAGCCGAGCGGTCTCGCTCATACCGTTCTCCTTTGCGACGTGTCTGCGGCGTGTCAGCGACGTTGGGCGCGTGGCGACAGGACGTTTGGGATGCAGCCTAGTCGCGGCCGCCCCGGCTTCGCGGGTCAACGGGGAAGTCCGCGAAGGCCGCTGGGAGGGGATTTGCGGGCGCGGAGATCAGCGCTCGCAGCGTGCTCAGCGACTCGCCCAGGGGGGCGTCCACGTGGTGCGTCGTCTCGGCGTGTCCGCGGGTGGCGCCCCGGGTGATGACGGCCACCGGCGTGCCGGCCTTGCGCGCCTGGCGGACGAACCGGTAGCCGCTCATGACCTGCAGGCTGGAGCCGAGCACGAGCAGGCTGCGACACCTTTCCACCGCCGCGGAGCAGCGCGCCACCCGGCCCTTGGGCACCGATTCTCCGAAGTAGACCACGTCAGGTTTGAGGGTGTCGGCGCCGCAGCGCAGGCACGTGACCAGCGTGAAGTCGTGGGTCGCCTCGTCGGGCAGGGCCATATCGCCGTCCGGTTGCGGAGCACTCAGCTCGGGGATGGTTGCGACCATGGCCCCGGCCGCGGTCCGATCACGCCGGGACCGGTCGTCGGCGAGGAAGTGGGGGTTCGCCTCGGCGAGCCGCTCCTGGACCTCCTCACGGGATACTCGCTTCTCACACATGAGGCAGCGGACTACGGACAGTGTGCCGTGCAGCTCTTCCACGGCTCTGCTGCCCGCTGACTGATGGAGGCCATCGACGTTCTGGGTGATGACGTCGTCGACGAACCCGTCGTCTTCGAGCCTGGCCACGCAGCGGTGTCCCTCATTAGGACGCGCCGCGCAGAAACGCGGCCACCCGGCGAACGCGCGCGCCCAATAACGGCGGCGCGCGTCGGAGGACGCGAGGAATTCGTCGTACGACATGGGCTGGACGCGTCGCGTCCCGTCCGGCCCGCGATAGTCGGGAATGCCGGATTCGGTGCTGATGCCTGCCCCGGACAGCACGCAGACGCCACCCGCTCGGACGAGGTCGGCCACTGCCTGCAGCGCGGAAGGGCTCACGACATGGAGCCTAAGACGCACCGCCGACGGGAGCCGCATTCCCTCAGCCGCATTCCTCAGCCGCGTGCACCTGCTGGGCGCCTCTCCTCGGCGAAGGGCGTTGTCTGCGGGATGCGAGCGGTCGGCGACGAGATGGACGTCCGGCGACCCGCGATCGACCATGCTCAGGGCGATGCCGGCCCTCGCCGTCCGCCGGTCAGCCGGTGCCTGGCTCCCTCGGGATCTGGCCGAAGTAGCCCGACTGGAAGTCATCGAAGGCCTGGACCAGTTCTGCGCGGGTGTTCATCACGAACGGACCGTGGTGGGCCACGGGTTCGCGGATGGGTCGGCCGCCGAGGAGATAGAGCTCCAGGGTGTCTCCGGGGCCGTTCTGGTGTTCGGCGGCCGTGGCCTCGACGCTGTCGCCAGGCCCGAAGACGGCGAGTTGGCCGGCCCGAACAGGTCGACGTTCGGCGCCGACGGTGCCCTCGCCGGCGAGGACGTAGGCCAGGGCGTTGTCGTGCGCCGACCAGGGCAGCACGATCCGGGCGCCCGGATGCATAGTGGCGTGCACGACGGTGATGGGGGTGTGGGTGCTGCCTGGTCCTTCATGCCCGTCGAGGCCGCCGGCGATGAGCCGCAGCAGCGCGGCGCCGTCGTGCGAGCTGAGCAGGCGCACGTCGCCGCCGCGGATGTCCTGGTAGCGCGGGGGCGTCATCTTGATCGCGGCGGGCAGGTTGACCCAGAGCTGTAGTCCGTGAAAGAGCCCGCCGGAGGTCACGAGCTCCTCGGGCGGCTCCTCGATGTGCAGCAGGCCCGAGCCCGCGGTCATCCACTGGGTGTCGCCGTCCGTGATCAGGCCGCCGCCGCCGTGGGAGTCCTGGTGGCGGAAGGCGCCGTCGATCATGTAGGTGACGGTCTCGAACCCCCGGTGCGGATGCCATGGGGTGCCCTTGGGTTCGCCGGGCGCGTAGTCGATCTCACCCATCTGGTCCATGTGGATGAAGGGGTCGAGCGCGGCCAGGTCGACGCCGGCGAACGCGCGTCGGACCGGGAAACCGTTGCCTTCGAATCCTTGAGTAGCCGTGGTGACGGACCGCACGGCCCGTGGCCTGCGGCTGGCGAGCGGCGCGTCGACGGAGCCGTACGAGGTGGGGGCGGGCCCTCCGACGCGAGGCAGGACGGTCAGGTCGGGGACGGTCATGGCAGGCATGGCGTGGTCCTTCATCGGGAAGCGAGGGTGAAATCCTCGTCCACTCCAACAATAAGTGACACATCAGCTATTCCGTGGGCGAGGCGCCGCGCAGATCGGCTGCCGTCAGGTGAGCGTGCGTCAGCACGAGCCGGTCGATGCGGCTGTCGGTCACCGTCAGCTCGCACCCGGCAGCCTCGCTCAGATCCAGTTCGCCAACGCGGCAGCCGTCGAGGCGAACCCGGGGGCGGACGGCGGCTGGCACGACGTCATTCTTGCCGCGTCTCGTCCTGGGTACCGCTCTGCCCGTCGGCGCGCTTCGCGAGCGCCATGGTCAAGGCGAGCACCGTCGCGGGATCCTCCAGCGCATCGCCGTACAGGACCTTGAGCTGTCCCATCCGGTAACGCACGGTCTGCGGGTGCACGAACAGGGTCTGCGCGACCAGCTCGCGCCGACCCCGCAGCAGCAGCCAGGCGCGCAGGGTCTCTTCGAGTCGCGCCCGCGTCGCGGGGCGTTGCCCGTCGAGCGGTGCGAGTGCGGTGCGCCGTAGGTCGTCGTACGCCTCGGGGTCTGCCAGCAGGACGAGGTCGACCAGGCGCTCCTCCGTGTCGACCAGAGCGTCGTCGGCCAGGAGGGGGAGCGCACGCCGGGCACGGTCGATGGAGGCGTACGCCCTGCACCAGGGGCGCGCGGGGCCGAGCACGGCGCAGTGCTGCGCGAGGCGTGCGCGCAGCGCCGTGCGCGCGCCGCCGCCCGCATCCGGGACAAGGAGCAGCGACGCGTCGTCGTCGAAGCCCGCGACGTCACCGGTCACGTGGAGCGTCCGGGGGTCCAGTCCGGCGAGTACGACGCTTGCCCGGTCGGTGGGCAACAGCACGGCGGTGAGGGTCTGGGGCAGTGGCCAGTCGGCTCGCTCAGCCCGTTCGGTGAGTTCCTCGATGTCGGCCCGGGCGACGAAGGCGCGGGCCAGCCGCTCGCGAAGGCGGTCACGCACCCGCCCACTGGTCTGCAGCTCGTCCGTGTGGCCGGCGACGCTCGCGTCCGACAAGTCGTCGATGTAGGCGAAGACGCTCTCCGCGAACTGACCCACGTGGGCTGCGGTCATCCCGCCCGCCACCGCCTCGCGAGACAGCGCGCGCCAAGAGACGCGGGCCCCGATGCGGTAGGCGCCGAGCAGCGCCTCCATGGTGCGACCGCTGCGGGCCTCACCCCGGCCGAGGTCGTACGCCTCCTTGGCGACGCGGACGTTGATCTCCTCATCAATGCCGGCCGCGCCGCTTCGAGCCAGCGTGAGGAAGACGTCGAGTGCGAGCTGGACGGCTTCCTGAATGCGTCGCCCACGCTGCCCGGTGAGCGGTCCGCGGTAACTGGGGACCTCCGCGATGATCACCTGGACGGCCTCGTCGGCGACCTCGACAAGGGAGGCGCGCATGCGTTCATACGTGGTCTGGTCGAGGCTGTGCGCCGGGCCCTCGACGCGGGGCGATACGTCGTGACCGATGTTCGCGGTGGAGTCGGCGACGCCGAGATCGGCGGCATCGGATGCCGCGGCACCGGAGGTCGCCATCTTTTGTCCTCTCCGCATCAATGCGAGGTCCAAATTCACGCTCGATGGTCAGGACTTTAGCCCCTTAGGAACGAAATGATGGGAGCGTGGCCATTCTCACCGAACCTGTGCGTCCCTCTGCCTGGCGCGAGCCACTCGAGGATGCCTTCCCGCCGGTCTGGAGCCGGCCGGGGGCCTCCACGATGGCATGGGCGCAGAGGGTGGCGAGCGCCGTGGCCGGCGCGCTCACCACCCCCCTGACGCCGCGCGACTATCTGAGCCTGGTGGACCCTGTGCGGTTTGGCCCGGAGCTCATGGGCCGGGTGGTGGCGCGGCATCCTCAGACCGCGGATTCGGCCTCGATCGTCATCCGACCGGGCCGCGGGTGGCGGGCGCACGTGCCGGGACAATACGTGCGCGTCGGCGTCGACGTCGACGGCGTGCGGCACTGGCGCACCTACTCGTTGACGAACCGACTCGGCTCCGGCCAGGGCTGCCTGGAGATCACGGTGAAGCGCGTGCCGGGCGGCGTGGTGTCCACCCACCTGGTGGACGAGCTCTCGCTGGGTTCCGTGGTCATGTTGGGGGCCGCTGCCGGCGATTTCGTCATGGCGAGCCCGATCCCGTCGCGTGTGCTGTTCCTCACGGGCGGCAGCGGCATCACCCCGGTGATGGGCATGCTGCGCAACCGGATGACCGGTAACGCCGACGTGGTGGTGCTGCACAGCGCCCCCACAGCCGCCGATGTCATCTTCGGCGCGCACCTGCGCGCGCTCGGCGAGTCCGGGAGCCTGCGCCTGATCGAGCGTCACACGGACGAGGCAGGCACGCTCGACCTGGCGGCCGAGATGGACGTGCTCGTCCCCGACTGGCGGGACCGACAGACGTGGGCGTGCGGCCCTGGCGGGATGCTCGATGCCGCGCACACCCTGTGGGCCTCCGCCGGTCTGCTGGAGTCACTGCACACCGAGCGCTTCCGCCCTGCGGTTCCCGCGGTGGTCGGCGAGGGCGGCACGGTCACGTTCGCGCGCTCGCAGGTCACGGTCGAGGCCGACGGCGCCACGCCGATCTTGGAGGCTGGCGAGAGCGAGGGCGTCGACATGCCGTACGGCTGCCGCATGGGCATCTGTTTCGGCTGCACGGCCCACCTGACCAGCGGCAGCGTCAGGGATCTGCGCAACGGTGAGGTGACGACGGCCGACCACGACGAGGCGCCCGTCATCCAGACCTGTGTGTGCGCGGCCGCGGGTCCCTGCCGGATCGACCTGTGATCCCGATGCTCACCCCGCGCGACCAGCCCTGCGAGACAGCCCGAGTGAGGACCTGATGACCGCCACGATCGACCCGACGATGCATCGTTCGGGCAGCGCCCCGCCGGTGGCGGACGAGGCCCTGGCGACCAAGCTGGCCGCCCGTGAGCCTGCGGCGCCCGCGGCGCCCGCACCCGTGGAGGTGTTGGCGCCCGACGTTGCCGTGCCGCGTGCACACGTGCCCGGCACCCTGTCCACTCGGGCCGCCTTTGCGCCCACCGTTCGCCGGCACTGGGCGCCCAAGCCGTCCGGCGGAGCGGACCCCGCCGGCCACCTCACGCCCGAGCAGATCGACGCGTTCGGCGCCGAGCTTGATCGGATCCGCGGGGAGGTGCTGGCCTCGAGGGGCGCGGATGACGCGGCCTACATCCGGCGGGTCATCGACATCCAGCGCCGGCTGGAAGCGGGGTCTCGGATCATCCTGCTGTTTTCCGGGAACCCTGTCGCGTGGCTCGCGGGCACGGCGGCCCTGTCTCTGGCCAAGATCCTGGAAAACATGGAGATCGGTCACAACGTCATGCACGGGCAGTGGGACTGGATGCGGGACCCGCGCATCCATTCGCGCAGCTGGGAGTGGGACCACACCACTCCGTCGAGGCTGTGGAAGCACTCCCACAATGAGCTGCATCACACGTACACGAACGTCCTGGGCCGTGACAACGACCTCGGCTTCGGCATTCTGCGGGTCGACCCTGACCAGCCCTGGGAGCCGTTCCATCTGCTCCAGCCCCTCTGGAACGCGCTGAACGCGGTGTTCTTCCAGTACACGATCGCGCTCTACGACCTGGACTTGTACACGCATTTCGGCGGCGACGCCACGGCTGAGGACAGGGTGCGGCTGCGCCGCGACGGGGGGGAAGCGGTCCGCAAGATCGCGCGGCACGTGTTCCGCGATTACGTGGTGCACCCCGCCCTCTCGGGGCCGAACTGGTTCACCACGGTCACGGCCAACGCGGTGGCCGACCTGGCGCGCAACCTGTGGACCAACGCCGTGATCATCTGCGGGCACTTCCCGGACGGGGTCGACACGTTCGCCAAGGAGTCGATCGAGGGGGAGTCTCGCGGCGAGTGGTACCTGCGGCAGGGCCTGGGCTCGGGCAACATCTCCGGCGGCCCCCTGCTGCACGTCATGACCGGCAACCTGTCGCATCAGATCGAGCACCACATGTTCCCGGACCTGCCGAGCAACCGGTACGCCGATGTGGCTCCGGCGGTGCGCGAGCTGATGGCGGTCAACGGCCTGCACTACGCGAGCGGGCCGATGCCGAAGCAACTCGCGAGCGTCTGGTACAAGGTCTTCCGGTACTCGGTACCGAACGGGACGTGGGAGCGTCTGCGCGACGACCCGAGGGGCGTTTTGTCATGGGGCGTCGGCGCGGTCGCCGACGGGGCTCGGTCCGTCGCCGGAGGCGCCGCCCGCGCCCTGGCGAGCCGCCTGCGCCGAGCGGTCCCGGCGCTCGCCTGAGCTGGACCAGCGGCCCGTCCGGTAGCGTCAGGCCCATGTCAAGCCAGCCGTTCACGGTGTTCGTGCACGACCTTGGGCAGACCCCTCTGCAGTGGGAGGACGTCATCGTCGCCCTGCCGCCGGATCAGGGTGCGGTGTGTCCGTGGCTGGCGGGCACCCGCCCCGGCGGCCAGACGGTGCCGTTCACCGTCGCCGGTGCCGCGTCCAGCCTGCTGACGGCGATCGACGAGCATGGCGCGCGCACGGCGACGCTCGTCGGCGTCGGTCTGGGCGGCACCGTCGCCCTGCAGGCCGCGGCCCTCGACCCCGAGCGGATCGAGCGCGTGATCGTCCTGTCGGGCGCGGCGCAGCCGAGTCGCAAGGCGCTCGCGGCGCAGCGGGCCACGGTTCGGCTGATCCCGGCGCGCACCTGGGCGGCGCGCAGCATCGACAAGGACCGCCTGCTGGCCGCCCTGCAGCAGCAGGCGCTGGATTCGACCGCGGACAGCCTGAAGGGACTGCCCACTCCGGTCCTGCTCGTGGCCGGCGAGCGCGACAAGACCGGCTGCGCGCAGGCCGCCGCGCTCGCGGAGATGCTCCCCAACGCGCACGTGCGGATTCTGCCCGGCGGCCAGACGGATCTGCCGCGCACGGCGGTCGACGCCATATGCGAGATCGTCTACGGGCCGGGCCTGCCGCCTGACCCGTTCGCGTTGGACTTCGGGGACGGCGACCTGCGGTGAGCGCCCGCGAGCGGGCCGTCATCGCCCGGGTGGCGGTGCGAGGGCGTGGCGTGCTAGACGCGGACGAGCCGGTACTGACCGGCGATGACCTGGGGTTGATCCGGGGGGACGGGTGCTTCGACTCCACCCGTGTGGTCACGAACGCCGAGGGGGTGGCCCGCGCCGAGAACCTCATCGAGCATCTGGACCGGCTCGCGGCGTCGGCGGCCGAGCTGGAGATCTACTCGCCATCGCACTCTGAATGGATCGAGCTGATCGACGGACTACTCGCTGCCTGGGACACGCCTGGCGAGGCGGTGTTGAAGGTGATCCTGACGCGCGGCCGGGAGTGGGATCCGGGCCCGCCGACGGCGATCGCGACGCTGGTGGACGCGGCGTCGCTGGCCGGAGTCGGGCGGGCGGGCGCCTCCGTCCCGTCGTGCGCGCTTGGGACGGGCACGGGAGGCTCGGACACGTCCGCCCCGCGGGGACCGTGGGCCGCCCGGCGGGGCATCAAGATCGTGACCTTGTCGAAGGGCCACCCGTCCGATGCCTATGTGGACGCGCCCTGGCTGCTCGGCGGGGTGAAGACGTTGTCGTACGTGGTGAACGTGTCTGCGCAGCGGGAGGCACGACGGCGCGGCGCGGACGACGTGCTGTTCACGACGACGGACGGATACTGCCTTGACGGGCCCACCTCCGGGCTGATCGTGATCGACGGCGACCGGTTGCGGACCACCACCACCGGGCCGACAGGGCTGCTCGCGTCGGTGACCGTCGAGCGGACGGTGGAGGCCGCACGTGGCGACGGGATGGAAGCGCGGTACGAGCTGATCCCGGTCGGCGACCTGCTCTGCGCCGACGGCGTGTGGCTGGTGTCCTCCTCGCGCGGCGCCGCGCCCGTGACGCACGTGGACGGCGTGCCGATCGCCGTGGACCCGGCGCTGGTGGAACGGATCACACGGTACGCGGGCTTCGCCCTGGGCTCCTGACGGTCCGTCGATCCCCAGCGTCGACACCCATACCCCGTAGGGGTACGATCGAGGGATCGTCACCCCGTGCTGGAGGAGCGCGCATGGCCGGATACAGCGGATCCAAGGAGGAGTACGCCCAGCGTCTTCGCCGGATCGAAGGTCAGATCCGCGGGATCGCCCGCATGGTCGACGAAGACGTCTATTGCATCGACGTGCTCACCCAGATTTCGGCGGCCACCAAGGCACTCCAAGTGGTCGCCCTCGGTCTGATCGAGGACCACATGGGCCACTGCGTGCTGCAGGCCGCAGCCTCTTCGGACGAGGAGGGGCAAGCGAAGGTTCGCGAGGCCGCCGACGCCATCGCCCGCCTCGTCCGATCCTGATCGCCGGCCCACCTCCTGTGATGCCGGCGTGTGATGCCGGCCCCACCGGTCACATCCCAAATGACGAACCGTCTCCCATCCACCAAGGAAGTAGCCATGAACACCACCACCCTCAAGGTCGACGGCCTGACCTGCGGCCACTGCGTCCAGCACGTCACCACCGAGCTCACGGCGATCGACGGCGTCACCGCCGTTGATGTGGATCTGGTCGCCGGGGGCACCTCGACCGTGCGCGTCACATCCACGGGCCCCATCGGGCCCGAGCAGTTCGCCGAGGCCGTGGACGAGGCCGGGTACACGCTGTCCACACGGGAGGGCTGATGCCTGCCACGCAGACCGCGCCGCCCGGTCGTGAGAAGGGCGCGGCGTCGACCCGTCAGTCCGGCTCGACGCCGGAGGAGCTCGACCTCGCGGTCGAGGGGATGACGTGCGCGTCCTGCGTGGCCCGGGTGGAGAAACGGCTCAACAAGCTCGACGGCGTCAGCGCGACCGTCAACCTGGCCACCGAGTCGGCGCGGGTGGTCCTCACTCGGCCCGTTCCGGTCGGGGAGCTGATCGCGACGGTGAAGAAGGCGGGGTACGGCGCCCATCTCGTCGAGCGCGACCGCGCCGACGCCCATGACACCTCGGCTCCGACGCGCGCGCGCATGGCGGATCTGCGGCGACGCCTGATGGTGGCGGTCGCCCTCGGTCTCCCGGTCATGGTGCTGTCCATGGTGACGGCCTGGCAGTTCACGGGCTGGCAGTGGCTGGTGGGCGTCCTGACCGTGCCGATCGCGACGTGGTGCGCGTGGCCGTTCCACCGCAGCGCGGCGGTCGCAGCCCGGCACGGCTCGTCCACGATGGACACTCTCGTCTCGCTCGGCGTCATCGCCTCGACGACGTGGTCGCTGTGGGCGCTGTTGTTCGGTGGGGCGGGGATGCTGGGCATGCGGATGGACATGTCGTTGATCCCCGCGTTGGACGCGGGCGGGTCGGGCGCTCACGGCGGGGGGCACGCGGTACCCCACCTCTACTTCGAGACCGCCGCCATGATCGTGGCGTTCCTGCTCGCGGGTCGTTTCGCCGAGGCGCGCAGCCGGCACCGCGCCGGCGACGCTATGCGCTCGCTCCTGCAGCTCGGCGCGAAGGACGTGACGCGCCTCGACCCCGCCGCGGACGACCTCGTCTCCGCGGACATCGCCCCGGCCGGGGGGGACGCGCCGGACCGTGCGGATGTGCGCGCGCGCGTCCAGGTCCGCGTGCCGATCGAGAGGATCACCGTCGGCGACCTCTTCCTCGTGCGTCCCGGAGAGACGGTCGCCACCGACGGGGCGGTCGTCGAGGGCGAGTCCGCCGTCGACATGTCCATGGTGACGGGCGAGCCGCTTCCGGTCGATGTGGGTCCCGGCGACGAGGTCACCGGCGGCACCGTCAACGCGTCCGGTTCACTCGTGGTGCGCGCGACTCGCGTGGGTGCCGAGACGACGCTGGCCCGGATCGGTCGACTCGTCACGCAGGCGCAGACCGGCAAAGCGCCGGTGCAGCGGATCGCCGACCGGGTCTCGGCGGTCTTCGTCCCGGTCGTGGTGGGCATCGCGGTGGTGACGTTCGCGGCGTGGCTGGTCACGGGTCATCCGCTGCAGGCCGCGTTCACCGCCGCCGTCGCGGTGCTGGTCGTTGCCTGCCCGTGCGCGCTCGGCCTCGCCACCCCGACGGCGTTGCTCGTCGGGACCGGTCGCGCGGCTCAGCTCGGCATCATCATCCGCGGGCCCGAGGTGCTGGAGTCGACCCGGTCGATCGACGCGGTGATCCTCGACAAGACCGGGACGATCACCGACGGCAAGATGTCCCTCGCCCAGGTCACGCCGCTCGGCGATACCGATGGCGGGCCTGAAGCCGACGCTGACGCGGCGCTCGCGTTCGCCGCCGCCGTCGAGACGTTGTCCGAGCACCCGGTCGCGCACGCGATCGTGGCGGGCGCGCGGGAACGCGGACTAGAGGTGGCCTCCGCGTCCGGGTTCATCAGCGACGCCGGCCGCGGGGTGCGCGCCGACGTGCCCGTGACGCCCGAAGCGGGGGTCGCAGAGCGGGTCACGGTCTGGGTGGGACAGTCAGGTTGGGTGATCGATCAGGGCCTGACCATGCCGGCCGTCTCGACGGACGACAGCCCGGCGGGGACCACGGTCGCGGTGGGCTGGGACGGCCGGGTGCGTGCCCTCATCTCGGTGCGGGACGCCATCAAGCCCACCTCTGCCGGGGCGATCCAGGAGCTGCGCGCGCTAGGGGTCACTCCATATCTGGTCACCGGTGACCACACCCGTACGGCGCGTGAGGTCGGCGCCGCCGTCGGAATCGACGCCGCGCACGTGCGCGGCGAGGTCCTGCCCGAAGGCAAGGTCGACGCGGTCCGAGAACTTCAGGATCAAGGTCGCGTCGTGGCGATGGTCGGCGACGGCGTCAACGACGCGGCGGCGCTCGCCCAGGCCGACCTCGGGCTGGCGATGGGTAGCGGCACGGACGTCGCGATCGAGGCATCAGACCTGACGCTCGTGTCTGGTGACCTGCGGACGGCTCCCCTCGCGATCCGCCTGTCCCGGCAGACGTTGCGGATCATCAAGGAGAACCTGGTGTGGGCGTTCGGCTACAACGTCTTCGCGATCCCACTCGCGGCGTTCGGGCTGCTCAATCCAGGTCTGGCCGCCGCGTTCATGGCTTTCAGCTCGGTGCTCGTGGTGGCGAACTCGCTCCGGCTGCGCCGCGCCCAGGCTGGTGCGCGAGCACTGTGACTCTGATCGAAGCGCAGTCATGGCGCACCGCAGCCCCCCGGCGCGTCACCCCGGTTGCGACGTCGCGCGGACGCCACCGCCGTGGACCCCACCGCTGTGGACCTCACCAGCGCGGACGCCGCCGGGCCCCGGGAGTGCCTCGTTCCAGTCCCACCGGAGCGCGATGATCCCGGGTCCGTGGTCGGAGCGGTGCACGAGGAGGTCGGGGTTGTCGAGCCGGGTGGACTGGTAGACGGCGTCGTCGACGTCGGGCCCGACGTAGAGTTCCACGCGGGCGGGCAGATCATCGGGGAGGAAGCTCACCTGGACGCAGGCCTCGCGCAAGGGAGTCACGTACACGCGCTGCCACGAGTCGGAGCTGCGGGCTGCGCCCTCGCTGCGGAGCGCGTGGTGGGTCCGCCACGGTTCGCCGACGCGGAGCGTCTGGGTCAGGATGAGCTCGGCGACGATGAGCTCTGGGAGGTGCACGGTGCGTCCGACGTAGCAGCCCTCGATCGGATCGATCTCCAGGCTCACGCCGTCCTCGTCGGAGGAATAGCCGACGAGGTACCGGTCGAAACCGTCTCGGTCCGACACGATGAGATCGGTGACCACCTGGCGGGCAACGTTCCGGTTCGCGTCGACGGTGAGGTGGTCGTGTTGCGTGATGCGGTGGAAGCCATCGGACCAGCGCAGACCGAGAACGTCAGCGCAATCATGGACGGCGCCGTGGCGTAAGACCGGTTCGCGGTGCGACACGGGCGGTGGCGCATGGCGTCGGGTGCCTTGCGTCGGCAGCTTGGCGGCGAGGGAGCCTCGGGGTACACGGAGGATGACCTCGAGGGCGCCCAGAGCCTGGACGCTCGCTTTGCGCACGGGCAGTGAGCGCCCGGTCTGCCAGTAGCTCAGGGTCGCGACCGACACATCGTGCCCATAGCTCATCAGGTGGGCCCGGACGCGGTCCAGGCTGAGCCCGCGCCCGTCGATCGCTTCGCGCAGCGCGTCTGCGAACGCGGAGTCCGCCGCGGGTGCGCTGGTTCCCCCCACGTGCGTGCTCCCTTGTCAGGATCGTGCGGTGGCGACCCGCGCTGCGGCCGCAATGATCTCGATGGTTGTATCGGCATCCCACAGGGCGATGTTGAGCACAAGACCGAACAGGTCGTCGAATCGAGGATCCCACCCGTAGGCGACGATGGAGGCCCGCGAACGTATCCACTCGTCGACGCGGGCCCTCTCGCGCGCCTCCGCCGCAGGCACACCGGTGCGCTGCTCTACCTGGCTGATGCGGTGAGAGTACGGTGCGGTGAGTTTCACGTGAAGCACGCCTGGGTGCCCCGCGAGGATGCGTGTGGCGTTCCGCCCGACGATCACGCCCCCGTTCTCCCCGTACCGTCGCACGTGGCGGGTGTTGTCCTCGGTCCCGAAGACCTGCACGACCCGCTGCAGGGCGGTGGGTGTCACCGGCTGCAGGTGATCTACGCCCTCGTCAGGGTCGGGAGCGTCGTCGGCCGCCCGGAGTTGCGCCACGAACGACTCCAGCTCGGCGTTGGGGCTCGGCCGACCCTCCACGATCGGCAGGATGTCGTCCTCGAGGATCGCCTCATCGTGGAACGGGATGCCGAGCACGTCGGCCACGCCCTGCCCCACCGCGGAGGGGAACGTCCCATAGCGTCCCCACAGGGTTACCACCGGGCGCCGGACACTGGCCGGTCCACCGAGCTCACCCGCGACGCCGTGCCACCAGCTCGTCCCGGTTCGCCACGGCACGCGGTTCACCTCCTCGCCCTTCGGCGCCGCGTCGATCGTGGACGTCACGAGCGCGGGAGACGTCGGGAGTTGGCCTAGTCTCCCATCTACGATCGGACGCGGGTCCACGGGGTGCGACCTGCCGTGCCGTCCTAGGCTGGAGCGATGTCTCGCTACCTCGACGTCCATCCGCGAAACCCGCAAGAGCGGCTGATCCACCAGGCAGTCGACGTGATCCGCGACGGAGGAGTGATTGCGTACCCGACGGATTCGGGCTACGCGGTCGGCTGTGGTCTCGACAACGCCGCCGGCCGGGACGCCATCATGGCGATCCGGCGACTCGACGCCGGCCACCACTTCACCCTGATGTGCGCGGACTTCGCACAGCTGGGGCAGCTCGTCCACGTCAGCAACGCGGTGTTCCGGGCCGTCAAGGCGGCCACCCCGGGACCGTACACCTTCATCCTTCCCGCCACCCCTGAGGTTCCGCGTCGGCTGATGCACCCGAAGAAGCGCACGGTGGGCGTCCGGATCAGCGCTGATGTCCTCGTGCAGAAGCTGCTGTCGGAGGTGGGCGAGGCGATGCTGACCTCGACGCTCATCCTGCCTGGCCACAGCGAGCCGATGACGGACGGGTGGCAGGTCGACCAAGAGATCGGGCACGCGGTGGACGTGGTGATCGACACGGGGGAGTGCGGTGCGGAACCGACGACCATCGTCGACCTGAGCAGCGGTGTGGCCCAGATCCTGCGGTACGGAGCGGGCGACGCGTCCCGCTTCGAGATGGAGTGAGACTAGATCCCCACCCGCGCCGGAGAGTTGATCATCGGGCGCGGGCGGGGGGTTCGTGGGGGGTCCGTCGCGGGACGACGCTGCGGTCAGGACGCGTCGACGATGGTGAGCACCGGCCAGGCGCCGGGTGCGAACACGGTCCGGTCGACCACCTCGGCCTCTTCGGCGGCGCGCGGTGGGCGACGAGGAGCGCGCTGGTCGCGCTGTCGCGAGCGACGGCCTTGGCGACGGCGATGGCGACCGACTGCCGCCCGGTGTGGGTGCGGTCGAAGCCGGGCTGATCGGGGGTGGTCGTCTCGCCGAGCAGCCCCTCTTCGAGGACGACGTAGCGCGGGTTGTTGCGACGCGGGTCGTGGATCGACACGTGGAGCACACGGACGCGGCTGCCGTCCGGGGCCTGGAATTCGACGCGCATGGGCTTCCTCCTGCCTCGCCGCCCCGCTCTGCAGGCGTTGTCCCGGTGCGGGACATTCGACTCCGATGACCCACCGATCGGCCGAGCCGCGCGGCACTTGAGCGATAGCGGCAGGAACGTCAGGTCGAATGTCGCCCGTTCCGTACGGGATTCGCCATGTCAAGGCGTCGCGCACGCGTGGGCGCGGGACATCTGTCCGCACGAGCTGGCCAGCGGGTGGGCCGCGCCGGGCCGCCCCCTACGATCGAGAGATGGCCGTTGACCAGACCCCCGGTCGTCGGACGCCGCCGGAACGCAAGGTGCTGCGCGACACCGTGCACGAACAGCTGTTCCGCATGCTTGTGGACGGTACCCTCGCACCCGGCGCGAGACTGTCGATCGACGGACTCGCGCGCGACCTGTGCGTCTCGCCCACCCCCGTCCGCGAAGCCCTGGTGCACCTGGAACACACCGGCCTCGTTCGGCGGGCCGCCCTGCGCGGGTACACCATTGCGGACCCGCCGAGCCTGCAGGAGATCACCCATCTCATGGCAGCGCGCTGGCTTGTTGAATCCGCCGCGCTGGGCGCCGCGTTCGACCGGTCGCCCGAGGCGACCCCCCCCGTCGCGGTAGCCCTCTCTGAGGCGTTGGACGCCCAGCGTCGCGCGTATGACGAGGTCGCCCGGCACGCGAACTTCTGCCCTCCGGCGCAACTCTTTGCGTACCTGTCCGCGGAGTGGCAATTCCACCGTGCCTTGGTCGAACAAGGCGGCAACCGGTACCTGGCACGCATGCTCGAATTGCTGGCCGCTGAGGTCCATCGCGGACGCCGCGGCGACGACGGCCGCCCCCTGGACGCCGCGTCGTCCCTCGCGGAGCACGCTGCGATCGTGGCCGCAGTACAGGTCGGCGACCGTGAGAGCGCCTCGGCTGCGTTGAAGGCTCACCTTGAGGCGCTCCGGTCCCGAGTCCGCATCCAGGGGAGGACCCAATCTGATTGACAGACAACAGCACTGGTTCCGGCGTGGCGCGCGTCGACCCCAGGGTCGGCACAGGTCAGCCCGGTATCCTGTGCGCACTATGACAGGAGCCACACCCCCCGCACTCCGCTGGCGTCGGGCGTTCACGTGGGTCGCCGGCATCGCCGTCGTCCTGGTTCTCGCACTGCTGGGATACGTCGCGTTCGAGTACATCAGCCTCGACCGCGGGTTGCGGCGCTCGGGTGCGCTCGGTGACGGTGATTCGAACGCACGTCTCGGTTCTGATGTGAACATGCTCCTCATGGGCCTGGACAGTCGGCTCGACCTGCGCGGGAATCCGCTCCCGCAGGAGTTGTACGACGCCATGCACACCGGCAACTCCAGCATCGGGGCGATGAATGCGAACGTGCTGATGTTCGTCCACATCCCCTCGGACGGAAGCCGCGCCACGGTGATCCAGATCCCCCGGGACAACTTCGTCACTTTTCCCGGCTGCCCGGGGGGTCGCTGCGACGGCAAGATCAAGGAAGCGTACGACCAGGCCTTCGAGGCCGAAAAGGCCCGCCTTTCCCCCGACGTGACCACCCCGGACGAACAGAAGCACACCCTCGCACGCGAGGCCGGACGCGCCGAGGAGATCAAGACGGTCGAGGCCTTCCTCGGCAACGGCATTCGCATCAACCACTTCGTCGAGGTGACCATGGTCGCCTTCTATCAGGTGGCCAAGGTGGTCCAGCCGATCACGGTCTGCCTCAAGGACACCACCAAGGACAGCTATTCCGGCGCCGACTTCCAAGCCGGCCGGCAAACCATCACCGCCGAACAGGCCGTCGCCTTCGTCCGGCAGCGCCGCGACGAGCTGGTAGCAAGCTCGGACTTCACAGATCTGGACCGCGAGCGCCGCCAGCAGGCGTTCATCGCCTCCCTGGCCTATCAGCTCCGGCAGAAGGGTACGTTCGCCAACCCGAAGACCATCAACGACCTCGTCGGGGTGGCCAAGGACAACATCGCGGTCGACAACGACCTGAACCTCGTCCAGTTCGCCCAGCAGGCCACCGCCCTCACCAGCGGCAACGTCACGTTCTTCACGCTGCCGATCAAGGGATACTTCACCGACAAGTACGGCGGCGCCTCCAACGAGGTGGACCTGCCCGTCCTGCAGGCCACTATCCGTCAGCTGTTGTCCGGGCAGCCGGAGCCGAGCGCGACCACCACCAGTGCCGCCCCGAGGCTCACCGTGTCGGTCCTGAACGGGTCCGGCGTCGACGGTGCCGGCAACATCCTGCTCACCGGCCTGGCCAAGCTGGGGTATCCATCCGGCGATGCCAAGACGACCCCCGTGCCGCGGCCCAGGACCGTCGTCGCGTACGCGACGGGGCAGGGCGCTGCCGCGGCCGAGCTCGCGGCTCTGCTCGGCGCCGGCGTCACGTCCGTGGAGGATCCCGCGATCGAGGCCGGTACCCTTCAGGTGACGCTCGGGCAGGGCTACCAGGCGCCTCCTTCGCTCGGCGACGCGTCCGGTAGCGCGACGACCGGGGCCGCTGCGCCCGGAGGTCCCGCGTCGGCGACACCGCTGGCGCCGACCACGGTCGGCGCGGGGGGCGCCGGCGAGGACACCGCGGCCACCACCTTGACGGCGCTGTTCGGAGATGGCATCCCCTGCGTGAAGTGAGCACCCGCCACAACGCCGAAGGACCATACGCGCATGATGCGGATTACCTATCAGGGCGAGCCCGGCTGTAACGGTCATCTGGCCTGCCGCGAGATGTACCCCACCTGGGAGGCGGTGCCGCGCGCGAGCTTCGAGGACGCGTTCGCAGAGGTTGCCTCGGGCGGGGCCGCCCGGGCCATGATCCCGATCGACAATTCCCTGGCGGGCCGGGTCGCCGACATCCACACCCTGCTGCCGCACGCGGGCCTGCACATCGTCGGTGAGCACTTCCTGCGGATTCGGTTCGAGCTCCTGGGGATTCCGGGCGCAACGATCGAGAATGCGCGGACGGTGCACAGCCACATCCACGCGCTCGGCCAGTGCCGTGAGCTGATCCGCGCCCACGGCCTCACCCCCGTCATCGCGGGGGACACGGCCGGGTCGGCGCGGGAGGTGCGCGAGTGGGCGGATCCGACCCGCCTGTCGATCGCGCCTCGCGGCGCCGCCGAGCTGTACGGATTGGACATCCTCGCAACCGACGTCGAGGACGACCCCACGAACACGACCCGGTTCATCGTCCTCGCCCCGGAAGGACGCATTCCGACCCGTGCCGAGCTGGACGGGCCGGTCATGACGAGCTTCGTCTTCCGGGTCCGCAACATCCCCTCCGCCCTCTATAAGGCGCTCGGCGGGTTCGCCACCAACGGGGTCAACATGACACGGCTGGAGAGCTACATGGTCGGCGAGGAGTTCGCCTCGACCATGTTCATGTCGGACGTCGAAGGTCACCCCGAGGACCGTCCGTTGGCACTCGCTCTGGAGGAGCTCGACTTCTTCACCACCGAGTTCCGGATGCTCGGCGTCTATCCCTCACACGAGCACCGGCGACGCCCGGGCGCTCTGAACGGGAATCGTGACTAGGGACGGGCCGTAAACGTCGTCAGGATCCTTCAGGTGGGGCCGTGCGGGCGGGGCGGGATTCTCGCCCCGCGTCCTTCCGCGCCGCGCCGGCCCATCCCGACCCATCGCCCCGTCGCGCGGAACCTCGCTCCCGTGCGCCGCGCGTCGGGTCTCGCCCAGAGGAATGCTCTCCAGCGAGCCGTCAGGAGTGCGCGAGGGGGGCCCGGGTGGGCGGCCTCGACGCGGTCGCGGGCCGCCGTCGACGGGCGGCGATCACGTTTGGTCGCCCCGCGGACTCCCGGCGAGGCTCTCCGGCCGTTAGAGTCCTCGCCATGAGCGCAGACAAAATCGTCATTCTGGATGGTGCCCGCACCCCCATTGGATCGTTCGGCGGGATCTTCAAGGACGTCCCCGGTTTCGAGTTGGGAGCCATCGCCGCCAAGGAGGCCCTGAGTCGTTCGGGCGTCTCCGGCGACGAGCTCGGCGAGGTCATCATGGGCTGCATCGGCCAGGTTGGGCCGGACGCCTATAACGCCCGTCGCGTCGCCATCGCCGCCGGGATCCCGGAGAGCGTGCCCGCCTTCACCGTCAACCGCCTGTGCGGCTCCGGCCTACAGGCCATCTGGTGCGCCGCCCAGGAGCTTCAATGGGGCGGCATCGACTTCGCCCTCGCCGGCGGCGACGAGTCCATGACCCGCATGCCGTTCATGGACTACCAGGCCCGCAACGGCTACAAGCTCGGCGACCACAAGCTGATGGACGGCACGGTCGGCATGCTGCTCGACCCCTTCAGTGGCGCCCACATGGGCATCACGGCCGAGAACGTCGCGAAAAAGTACGGCGTCAGTCGCCAGGAGCAGGACGAGTTCGCTCTGGAGAGCCAACGGCGCGCCGCGTCGCCTGAGGCTCTCGCGGCGTTCGCCGAGGAGATCATCCCCGTCGAGGTCGGTGGCCGTAAGCCGTTCACGGCCGACAAGGACGAGCACCCGAAGCCGAACACCACCATGGAGACCCTCACCAAGCTCCGGCCGGCCTTCGCCAAGGACGGCTCCGTCACCGCGGGCAACGCCTCCGGCGTCAACGACGGCGCCGGCGCCGTGGTCGTCACCAAGGAGTCCACGGCCAAGGAGCGGGGCCTCAAGGCCCTTGCCTACATCGACACGGTCGTGTGCGCGGCTCTCGACCCGCAGATCATGGGCTACGCCCCGAAGCTCGCCCTGGACAAGCTGTGGGCGGCGACCGGGCTCACGCCCAACGACGTCGACGTCATCGAGCTCAACGAGGCGTTCGCGGCGCAGTCGGTGGCAGTCATCCGGGACGGCAAGCTCGACGTGGCGAAGGTGAACCCGTACGGCGGCGCCATCGCGCTCGGCCACCCGGTCGGCGCCTCGGCCGCGATCCTCACGATCCGCGCGATGAAGGACATGCAGCGTCGCGACCTGGAGACGGCGGTTGTCACGATGTGCATCGGTGGCGGCCAGGCCCTTGCGGCCCTCTTCCGTCGGGCCTCCTGACCGCAGCGACGTCGTGGTGGACGCCGAGGTCGACGCTGTGGAC
>JBDTWM010000035.1:0-23124 GCA_040006675.1 Dermatophilaceae bacterium
CCACCCCGCCGGGGAACAGGCTGTCGCCGACGAACAGGTGTGCGCGGCCGTCGGGCTCGGTCCAGCTGAGCGCGACCGCTCCGGGCGTGTGGCCACGCAGATGGGTCACCCCGAACGTCAGGGCCCCGAGCCGCACGCCGTCGCCGTGCTCCAATCGTCGGTCGGGCTCGACCGGCAGGGCGTCGGCGTCGTACCGTCCTGCGAGCGTCGTCGCGCCGGTCGCCTTCGTCAGTTCCTTGAGCGCTCGGACGTGGTCCGGATGCCGGTGGGTGGTGAGGATGGTCGAGATCTCGCCGGTGCCTTCCTCGGCGAGGCGTTGGAGCCGCGCAGCGTCGTTGGCCGCGTCGATCAGCATCTGCTCGCCGCTGACTACGCAGGTCAGCAGGTAACAGTTGTTGTCTGTGGGGCCCACGCTCGCCTTGCGGATCGTCAGGCCGGGGAGGACCCGAACGTCGGAGGGGCCGCCTTCGGCGACGGTGCCGGTGTAACGCATGATGACTCCTTCGAGGGCGCGAGTACGAGGTGTGTCGCGGGCGTCAGCCCCACATGGTCACTTCGGGCAGCGGCCCACCGCCCTCGACCCATAGCCCCGGACCGAGGGCACCGCGGGTCGTCCAGGCCAGGAGATCGCCGAGCGAGCCGTGCACGACGACGGCTCCGTCGCCGATGACCAGGAACCGCCCGTCGTCGGCCTGCAACGTGAGGCCGGGGCCGTCGGGGCGAGCCGTGAAACGTCGGGCGGTGTCCTCCAGGGCGGCGGCGAGGGTCTCGGGGTGGGCTTCGTCCAGCGTCCACCCTGTCGCCAGGTCGAAGTGGTGGACGATCACCTCGGTCGTGCGCCGACGCGGCAGCTCGTACGGGGAGATGACCCTGCCGTTACGCATGCTGAGTTCCTTGCTCGCGAGGCCACGGCCGAGGGCGGTCAGGGCCGCGCGGCATCGCGCTGCGCTCTCCCGGACATCCGCGATCAGCCGCGGTAGGTCCTGTCGGGCGCTCGTCTCGATGCCCTCATCCCGCGCTTCGTCCGACGCGTATTGCGGCGTGACCAGGCCCGTCATCGCCCACGTGGCCAAATTGACGACGCTGTCCGCATGGCGCGCGACGTGTCCGAGCACGTGCGCGCGCGTCCACCCCTCGCAACGGGACGGCGCGCGCAGGTCGTCCGGGGTGAAGCCCACGGCGGTCGCAAGCAGGCTCGCCGTTTCGGCGTCGAGGCGGGCGATATCCGCGACGAGGGTCTTTTGGCCTGGAGCGTCGTGGGGGGTCATGGCGCCAGTCTGCCGCAGAGGACCGGCAGCGCCCAACGCACCGCCGTACCGGTTCCTTACCGTCACCGGGAAGCTCGCGACGACGGGCCTTACCGACAACACCGGACCCGTGGAGATCGTCGTGTCAGGGTGTGGCGGCTGGGTGGATCACCACGCAGCAGCGGCCCTCCTGTGGAGCCAGCTCAGCCCGGTCGATGGGCTCACCCGCGCCTTCGAGAAGGCCCCTGATGAGGTCGAGGTTGAGCGAGCAGACCAGCTCGGTGTGGGTCTGGGAGAGCTGATGGAAAGGGCAGTTGCGCATGTCGATGTCGCCGCCGGGGTCGGCGGCCGGTTCGTAGCCCAGTGCGTGCAGCGCGGTATCCACGTCTCCGCCGGCGCTCTCGGCCGCGGCGCGACCCGTGTGGCGGGCATGGCGGGTTGCGGTGGCACGCACCGATCCCGTCTGGTCCGCCTCGACGGCGGCGGCGAGCAGGTCGGCCATCAGCAGGTAGCTGCGGGTCGGCAGCGTGACGGCCAACTCCGGGCCCGCGCGCGTGTAGTGCTTGGCCGGCCGCCCGGCACCTGGGCCGCCCCTGCGCCCTGTCGGTCGGGCGTATCCGGCCTCGATCAGTCCGGCCTCGGTCAGCTTGTCCAGGTGGTACGCGGCGAGGGTGCGCGTGATGCCCGTGGCGGCGGCGGCACCTTCTCGCGTGACGGGGGCCCGCTGCGCAGCGACGTGCTCGTACAGGCGACGCCGCACCGGGTCGACCAGGTTGCTCAGCTGCGGCAGGGCGTCCAGACCGCCATGCCTCTTCTTCTTCACCCGCAAAATCTATCACCAATCAGTGTTGACAGCCGGTTCGATCCGCGGGACTCTAGCGCTAAGGGACACTATCAATAGAAGGAGTTCGCGATGACCACCTCCCGTGTCGACCTTCCGGACAGCAGGCTGCCGGCTATGCTCCACCGCGCCCGCAGCGACCCCGCGTATGCCGCCTTCGTGGCGTTGCACGTCGGCTACGTCGTGCTTCCGTTGTTGATGGGGATCGACAAGTACGTCAAGGTGCTGAACAACGATTGGCCCGGCTACCTGGCCCCGTGGATCGTGAATCTGCTGCCGTTCTCGGCGCAGACGGCGATGTACGTCGTGGGTGCGGTGGAGATCCTGGCCGCGATCCTGGTCGCCCTCAAGCCGCGTTACGCCGCCTATGTCGTGGCGGCGTGGCTGGCGGGCATCATCATCAACCTGCTGACCTACTCCGGCTTCTACGACGTCGCGCTCCGTGATGTCGGGCTGCTGGTCGGGGCGCTGGCGCTGGCTTTCCTCGCCTCGATCTACGACCGACCGTGGAGCCGGACGGCCACGGCGCACCACGTCAGGACGGGACGGTCCCGATGATGGAACCGGTCGCCGCGCTCCAGCTGATCGAACATGACCTCCAGCCCGACCTGGACCGGGCCGAGGAGGCGGCAGTCGCGTTCTTGCAGGCCCTCGGTGTCGGCACGGACGCCCCGGGCCTGGCCCGGACACCACGACGGATGGCGCGGGCATGGGCCGAGATGCTCACCCCGCGACCGTTCGAGCTGACCACCTTCCCCAACGATGAGGGCTACGACGAACTGGTCCTGGCCCGGGACATCCCGTTCCGATCAGTGTGTGAGCACCACCTGATGCCGTTCACCGGCGTGGCCCATGTCGGCTACCTGCCCGCGCAGCGCATCCTGGGGTTGTCCAAGCTCTCCCGGGTGGTGGAGCTGTTCGCCTGTCGCCCGCAGACGCAGGAGCGGCTGACCAAGCAGGTCGCGGACTGGTTACAGGTGAACCTGGCACCGCGGGCGGTCGGGGTGGTGATCGCCGCCGAGCACTCGTGCATGACGCTGCGCGGCGCGCACGCGACCGGTTCGAGCACGGTGACATCTACGCTGTTGGGGCGGCTGCGCGACGACCCCGCCTCGCGGTTGGAGTTCCTCTCCCTGTCTGGCGCGGTTCCGTGAGCCGCGCGACAGTGGTCAACGACGTCGAAGTACCCACGGTTGCGTCGGCCACGACGCTCGTGCTCGATAAGGATCGGAGACGATGATGGGTGACTCAAGGTTCGTGATCGTCGGCGGCGGGCTCGCCGGGGCCAAGACCGCGGAAGGACTACGGGAGGGCGGCTACACCGGTTCGATCGTGCTTGTCGGTGCCGAAGCCCACCTGCCGTACGAGCGGCCGCCACTGTCGAAGGACTATCTGGCCGGCACCGCCGAGCGTGAGTCCATGGATGTCCACGACCGGCAGTGGTACGCCGATCACGACGTCGAGCTGCGCCTGGGCGTGCCCGCGGTGCAGATCGACCGGGACGCGCACGAGGTCGTGCTGGGGGACGGTGCCCGGGTCGGCTACGACCAGCTGGTCCTGGCGACCGGTTCGCGGGCACGGCACCTCGATGTCCCGGGCAGCGACGCCGACGGCGTCGTGTACTTGCGCACTGTCGACGACAGCGACGCCCTCGGGGCGGCGCTCGGCCAGGCCAGACGCGTCGTGCTCATCGGCGCCGGGTGGATCGGGCTGGAGGTCGCGGCCAACGCGCGCCAACGCGGTCTAGAGGTTGATGTGGTCGAGCACGCGCGGCTGCCCCTGCTGCGGGTCATGGGCGCCGAGCTCGCGCAGATGTTCGCAGACCTGCACCACAAGCACGGGGTGACCTTCCACTTCGAGGCGAGCATCGCCGGCATCGAGGTCGCCGACGGGCGGGCGACCGGGGTCACCCTCGGTGATGGCACCCGGTTGCCGGCGGACCTCGTGGTCGTCGGGATCGGCGCGCAGCCGAACGTCGAGCTCGCCCGCGACGCCGGTCTGGAGGTGGACGACGGGGTCCTCGTCGACGCGTACCTGCGCACCAATGACCCGCAGATCTACGCCGTGGGAGACATCGCGGCCGAGGAGCACCCGGCGCTCGGTCGGGTCAGAGTGGAGCACTGGGCCAACGCCGCGAATCAGCCCGCCGCCGTGGCCGCCACGGTCACCGGCACACCGACGCCGTATGCCGAGCAGCCGTACTTCTTCACCGACCAGTACGACCTCGGCATGGAGTACCGCGGCTACGTCCCGCCCGGCGTCGAACCGACGGTCGTCGTCCGCGGCGACCTCGACACCCGAGAGCTGCTCGCATTCTGGCTGTCCCCGGAGGAGAAGGTGTTGGCCGCGATGAACGTCAACGTCTGGGACGCCGGCGACCAGATCGCCGCGCTGCTCGGCGCAGGCCCGGTGGATCCGCAACGGCTGTTCGACCCCGGCACCCCGCTCGAACGGGCGCTGCGGTGACGCGCCGAGCCGGGCGCGCAGCTGGGACGTGCGCGCCGGCCTACAGACCCACCCCGATCCCTGGGTCGCGACGGAGCCTCGCGCTCGGCCTACGTGCTCCCGCGACCTGGGACGGACTCGAGACAACCCGCGGCGGACGTTCAGTGAGCGCGCCGCCCGTGACGAAAGAGGAGATCTGATGAATCCCGCGCAGCAACTTCACCAGGCGGGGCAGAGTCTGTGGCTGGACTCGATCAACCGCAAGATGCTCCGGGACGGAACGTTGAGCCGGTACATCCGCGACCTCGCACTGACCGGGCTCACGTCCAACCCCACCATCCTGGGCCATGCCATGGCTGCCAGCTCCGACTACGACGACTCGCTGCGGGCCCACCTCGCGGCCGGAACACGAGAGCCCGAAGAACTGGTGTTCTCCGTGGCGATGGAGGACATCACCGCGGCAGCGGACCTGTTCCGGCCGGTGTGGGAACGCACCGACGGTGTCGATGGGTACGTCTCGATCGAGGTGCCGCCGGGCCTGGCCTACGACACCGACCGCAGCATCGAGGTCGCCCGCCGATTGCACCAGCAAGCGGGCCGGCCGAACGTGCTGGTGAAGATCCCCGGCACCCCGCAGGGCTTGCTGGCGATGGAGCAGTTGGTGGCCGAAGGCATCGGGATCAACGTGACCCTGTTGTTCTCCGACGCGCACTACCGGCAGACCGCACAGGCCTACATCCGGGCGCTGGAACGGCGGGCGGAGGCCGGTCAGGCGCTCGACGTGCCCTCGGTGGCCTCGTTGTTCGTCAGCCGTTGGGATACGGCCGCCGACCAGTTGCTGCCTCCGGGGCTGCATGGGCGCCTCGGGCTGGCTGTCAGCCAGCAGGTCTACGCCTCCTACCGCGCGCTGCTGTCCGAGCAGCGGTGGACCACGCTGGCCGCGGCGGGCGCCCGTCCACAACGGGTGCTGTGGGCATCGACCTCGACCAAGGATCCGAACCTTCCCGACACCTACTACCTGGGCAAGCTCGCAGCCCCGGACACCATCAACACGATGCCCGAAAAGACGCTGCTCGCCTACGCCGACCACGGTGGCCCGGTGGAGCTGATGCACCCCGAGGATGCGGCGACCGATCGGCACCTCGCGGAGGTGGCCTCCCACGGGATCGACATCGACGCGCTGGGGCAGTCCCTGCAACGCCAGGGCGCGCATGCGTTCGAGGCCGACTGGGCGACGTTGGTGGAGGCCATCTCCGGCAAGGTCGACTCCCTCGATCCAGGTGATCCGCACTCGGTGGGCCCATCGGGTTCTGGCGTCATGTCGAGCAGCGAGCGCTGACAGGCTGGTTGCCATGAACCAGACGACCTGGGACGCCGGCGAGGCCAGCACACACCTCATCGCCATCCGGCACCCGTGCGCGCCGCGCGGCCGGTCGTTCTCGTCATGTCGCTAGGCGGGCTGGCCGGCACCGGGAGGCGAAGGGTGTGGTAGCTGCCGACGGGGCGGCGATCGCGGAGGAGGCACAGCCCGCTTCGACCCCGATGTCTCCCGAACGGACTGATGGGTACGCCCCGATCGAGCAGTACGCGGCCATCGGCGACGGTCGCACGGTGGCGCTGGTGGCCGCGGACGGGGCGATCGACTGGTGGTGCCTGCCCGACGTCGACTCGGCCGCGGTGTGCTGGGCGTTGCTCGACGCCGAACGTGGCGGGCGGTTCACCGTGCACCCCACGATCCCCTATACGGTTCGACGCCGGTATCTGCCGAACACCAACGTGCTGGAGACGACATTCGCCACGAGCACCGGAGTTATCCAGGTCACCGACGCGCTGCTGCTCGGTCATCCGGGCCTGGCGCCGCTGCGTGAGCTGTACCGACGGATCGACGGCGTGTCCGGCCGGGTGCCGGTGCGCTGGCAGTTCACGCCGCGCTTCGACTTCGGCCGCACCCCGACGCGACTGGTCTGGCGTTCGGGGGTCCCGGTGGCCGAAGGACGAGGACAGGCCCTGGCCGTATGCACCTGGGGAGTAGGGGATCCAGAGCTCACCCCAGCTGACGTCGGCGGGCATTTCTCTCTCGAGGCGGGCGAGTCAGCCGGCCTGCTCCTGGCCTTCGCGCACGGAGAACCGCTGGTGCTGCCACCCCGAGCCGCGATCGAGGACCGGCTCCGGGAAACCTGTCGCATCTGGCACGAGTGGGCTGGGAGTCGCCAGTACGAGGGACCGTGGCGCGAGTCCGTGGTGCGCAGTGCCCTGGCGCTCAAGCTGCTGGTCTACGCCCCGTCGGGAGCCTTGGCCGCGGCGGCCACGACCGCGCTGCCTGAACTCATCGGTGGGGAGCGCAACTGGGATTATCGCTACTGCTGGGTGCGCGATTCCGCGTTCATCCTGGACACGCTGACCTCGCTGGGGTGCGCCCCGGAGGCCGAGGCCTTCTTCTGGTGGCTCATGCACGCCTCCCAGCTGTCCCACCCGCGTCTGCAGGTCCTTTACCGCCTCGACGGTGGCGCCCAGGCGCGGGAGACCGAGCTGGCCCTGGACGGCTACCGCGGATCCCGCCCGGTACGCGTGGGCAACGCCGCCCAAGACCAGCTCCAGCTCGACGTCTATGGCTACCTGTTGGAGACTGCCTGGCGATATGCCCACACCTGCGGCACCCTCGACCCCGAGATCGCACGGCGGTTAGCCCAAACCGCTGACCTCGTGGCCGAGGTCTGGAAGCGACCAGACTCCGGAATCTGGGAGGTGCGCAGTGCACCGCAACACTTCACCCAGTCCAAGATGATGTGCGCCGTCGCGCTCGAACGGGCCGTCGCGCTGGCCGAACTCGGCGTCCTGCCCAGCCGACAGGTGCCCCGCTGGCGGACCGAAGCCCGCGCTGTGCGCGACTTCATCGACACGAACTGCTGGTCACCATCAGCCCGCGCCTACGTGCGCGCCGCGGGCAGCGACGACCTGGACGCGTCGGTCCTGCTCGGGGTGCTGTTCGACTACGCTCCGCCTGGCGACGAGCGCATCCGTGCCACCGTGGACGCCATCGACGAGCGGCTGACGCACGGACCGTACGTGTCGCGTTACACCGGTGACGACGGACTGGCGGGCACCGAGGGGGCGTTCCTCGCCTGCTCGTTCTGGCTGGTCGAGGCGCTAGCCCGGACCGGCCGGCGAGCCAGGGCCACCGCCATGTTCGAGCAGTTGCTCGCCCGGGCCAACGACGTCGGTCTGTACTCCGAAGAGGTCGACTCCGTCACGGGTGCGTTCCTCGGCAACTTCCCCCAGGGACTCACCCACCTCGCGTTGATCAGCGCGGCTCGTGTCCTGGCCACAGAGGAGAACCAGCCATGATCATCTGGGGCGCGGTCGCGGGAGGCTTCGCGGGCACGTTGGTGCTCACCACCGCGTTGCGTGCTGCCAGCGAACTGTCCTTGACCCGCATCGATCTACCCTTCCTGTTGGGCACCGCTCTGACCAGCGATCGCCGCCGGGCCAAGGCGCTGGGCTACCTGCTGCACTTCGTGGTCGGCCAGTTGTTCGCCGTGGGCTACCTCGGAATGTTCGTCGTGATCGGCCACTCCGGGTGGGTCCTGGGGGCAGTCCTCGGCCTCGCGCACGGGTTGTTTTCCATCACGACGTTGGTCAACGTGCTGTTGCCTCTGGTGCACCCGCGGATGGGCTCGACGTACAGCGCCGCGGGGTCCTCACCTCTCCTGGAGCCACCTGGATTCCTGATGCGCAACTACGGCGCGCGGACACCGGAGATCACCATCGCGGCGCACATCGCGTACGGTGCGCTCGTCGGGGGACTGGTCTCGCTGGCCACGTGAACGTCCGGTGACGTCCCATCTCGACACGCGGACTCCCCGCGAATCTCTGTCCGTCGAAGGAGCCGGCCCGCCGATCGATGGGCTCGTCGCCCTGTCGGCAGCCCCGCATACGATGGCTCTCGTGCCACCAGTCCCCGCCCCGCACCCGCCGACGGCGATCTCCCTCGACGGCCTCGCGACGCCGGACGCCGCTGCGCCGCATCATCCTTCGCATGACCATCTGATCGTGCGTGGGGCGCGGGAACACAACCTCAAGAACGTGTCCATCGAGATCCCTCGCGACGCGCTCGTGGTCTTCACGGGCCTGTCGGGGTCCGGCAAGTCGTCGTTGGCGTTCGACACGATCTTCGCGGAGGGCCAGCGGCGCTACGTGGAGTCGTTGTCCGCGTACGCTCGTCAGTTCCTCGGGCAGATGGACAAGCCCGACGTGGACTTCATCGAGGGTCTCTCCCCGGCGGTGTCGATCGACCAGAAGTCGACCAACCGGAACCCACGATCCACGGTCGGCACGATCACGGAGGTGTACGACTACCTCCGTTTGCTCTTCGCTCGCGCGGGCACCCCACACTGCCCGGTCTGTGGGGAGCGGATCACCCGGCAGAGCCCGCAGCAGATCGTGGACCGTTTGGTCACGTTGCCGGATCGCACGCGGTTCCAGGTGCTCGCCCCGATCGTGCGCGGACGCAAGGGGGAGTTCGTCGACCTCTTCGCAGAGCTGGTCATGAAGGGATTCACGCGGGCTCGCGTGGACCGCGAGGTGGTTCTCCTCGCCGAGCCACCGACGTTGGAAAGGCAGAAGAAGCACACCATCGACGTCATCGTCGACCGGCTCGTCGCCAAGGGCCAGGACGTGGGGGCAAAGCGGCGGCTGACCGACTCGGTCGAGACCGCGCTCGGCCTGTCGGGCGGGATCGTCGTCGTCGACCTTCTGGACGCCGGGGGCTCCTCCGCCGAGGGTGCGTCGCCGAGAGCTGCGGAGCCGACGGAGCTGCGTTTCTCGGAGCGGATGGCCTGCCCCAACGAACACCCGTTGTCGATCGACGACATCGAGCCGCGCAGCTTCTCGTTCAACAGCCCGTACGGGGCCTGCCCGGTCTGCACGGGTTTGGGCACCGAGCTGGAGGTGGACTCGTCCTTGCTCGTCCCTGACGAGGAGCTGACCCTGCGGCAGGGGGCGGTCGCGCCGTGGGCGCAGGGCAAGGGGATGCAGGACTACCAGGAGCGCGTCGTCGAAGCTCTCGCCGAGGACCTGAAGTTCTCTCTCGACGTGCCGTGGCGCACGCTCCCTGAGCGGGCCCGGGAGGCGCTGCTCCACGGCCGCGATTACGAGGTCCACGTGAAATACCGCAATCGCTTCGGCCGGGAGCGTTCGTACACGACGGGCTTCGAGGGCGCGGTCTCGATGGTCAAACGTCGCCACGGCGAGACGGAGTCGGACTACGCGCGGGAGCGGTACGAGGGCTACATGCGCGAGGTGCCGTGCCCGACCTGCCAGGGCGCGCGGCTCAAACCCGAATCGCTGTCCGTGCTGATCGCGGGCCGGAGCATCGCTCAGGTGTGCGCGTTGTCCATCGCCGAGTGCGCCGCGTTCCTTCGTGGCATGACGCTGGGAGAGCGTGAGGCGCAGATCGCGGAGCGGGTGGTGAAGGAGATCGGCGCTCGGCTCGGGTTCCTGCTCGACGTCGGCCTCACCTACCTGTCGCTCGACCGCCCCGCCGCGACCTTGTCCGGCGGGGAGGCCCAACGGATCCGCCTCGCCACCCAGATCGGCTCAGGGCTGGTCGGTGTCCTCTACGTGCTCGACGAGCCGTCCATCGGCCTGCACCAGCGCGACAACCACCTGCTGATCCAGACCTTGACCCGGCTGCGCGACCTCGGCAACACCCTCATCGTGGTGGAGCACGACGAGGACACCATTTCTTGCGCGGACTGGATCGTCGACATCGGACCGGGCGCGGGGGAGCACGGCGGGCACGTCGTTCACTCCGGCTCGTTGGCAGGGCTGATCGCCTGCGAGGAGTCGGTGACGGGGGCCTACCTCGGCGGCCGGCGCTCGATCCCGCTGCCCGCCGGTCGGCGGCCCACCGATCCCGGCCGCCAGGTCGCCGTCCTCGGGGCCACGCAGAACAACCTGCGCGACGTCGACGTGAGCTTCCCGCTCGGGACGTTCGTAGCGGTCACGGGCGTGAGTGGTTCGGGCAAGTCCACGCTGGTCAACGACATCCTCTACCACGTGCTCGCCAACCGCCTGAACAACGCTCGGCACGTGCCCGGGCGGCACCGGACCGTGACCGGCCTGGAGCACCTCGACAAGGTGGTCCACGTCGACCAAGGCCCGATCGGCCGGACGCCGCGCAGCAACCCCGCCACGTACACGGGAGTCTTCGACCACGTCCGGCGGCTCTTCGCGGAGACGACCGAAGCGAAGGTCCGCGGCTACCTGCCGGGCCGTTTCTCGTTCAACGTCAAGGGTGGCCGCTGCGACGCCTGTTCCGGTGACGGGACGCTCAAGATCGAGATGAACTTCCTGCCCGATGTGTACGTGCCCTGCGAGGTGTGTCACGGGGCCCGGTACAACAGGGAGACGCTCGAGGTGCACTTCAAGGGCAAGACGATCGCCGACGTGCTCGACATGCCCATCGAGGAGGCGGCGGAGTTCTTCGCCGCGGTTCCGGCGATCTCGCGGCACCTGACGACACTCAGCGACGTCGGGCTCGGGTATGTGCGTCTGGGCCAGGCGGCCACCACGCTGTCGGGCGGCGAGGCGCAACGGGTGAAGCTGGCCTCCGAGCTGCAGAAACGGTCGACGGGCCGGACCGTCTACGTGCTCGACGAGCCCACCACCGGGCTGCATTTCGAGGACATCCGCAAGCTGCTGCTCGTGCTCCAAGGACTCGTCGACAAGGGCAACACGGTCATCGTGATCGAGCACAACTTGGACGTCGTCAAGAATGCGGACTGGGTCGTCGACATGGGCCCCGAGGGCGGCGACGAGGGCGGTACGGTCGTGACGGTCGGCACCCCCGAACAGGTGGCCGTCTGCGACGTGAGCTACACGGGGCAGTTCCTCGCCCCGATCCTGGCGCGGGACGGCCACGCCCTTCCCGCATCCGCGCAGGTGGTGGCCGCCACCCCGGACGCGTCGGACGGCGCGCACACGCCCGACGACGGCATTCGGGTCCTGCCCGCGGTCGAGCCGACGACGCGGGCGAGCGTCGCGTCCGCACGGAAGCCCGCACGTCCCACCGCGGGAAGCCCCCCCAAGGCCGGGCGCACGACGAAGCCCCGCGCCAGCGCGGCGGTTCGTCGCGCCCGCCAGGCGTGACGCGTGTCGTCGTGCCCCGTGGTCGGCCCACCAGCGGGCGGGGCGGACCATGCGGCCCGACGCGCCCGGACTAGGGTGATCACACCGCTACCCCGAAGCGAGGAGAGCTGCTGTGCCGGCCGACCAGCCCGTGTCCGTGATCCCGTCCCGCCGCGACGTGCTGCGCGTCGGCGCGACCGTGACCATCGCCGGCGCCGTGGTGACCGTGCTCGCGGGCTGTGGCGGCAAGGCGGGTCCGGTGTCCGGCGAGATGACCTCCTTGAGCGAGAAGGCCTCCGAGAGGATCGCTGAGGCGGTCACCAACCAGGAGGTGCCCGTCGGCCAAGCGAAGATCTTCAACGACGTGGGGATGGTCCTGAGCCGCCCGGAGCAGGGGAAGTATGTCGCCTTCAGCGACGTGTGTACCCACGCCGGCGCCAGGATCACCCGCATCTCCACCCGCGGCAACCTGCTGTGCCCGGCCCACGGCAGCGAATTCGACAAGGTCACCGGCGACGTGAAGGTCGGGCCGGCGACCAAGGGGCTCAGCCCCCGCACGGTCACCGTCGACGGCCCGTCGGTCACTCTCGCCTGACCTGCGGGCCAGGGTCCCGCGCCGCCGCCGCATCACTCCTCGCCGAGGTAGGCCTTGCGGACGTCGTCGCTGGCCAGCAGGTCCGGGCCGGTGCCGGACGCCACCATCCGCCCGACTTCGAGCACGTACCCGTAGTCCGCGAGCCGTAAGGCGGCCAGCGCGTTCTGTTCGACCAGCAGGATCGTCGTGCCTCGCTCGCGCAGCGTGCGGATCGTCGCCATGATCTTCTGCATCATCAGCGGGGACAGCCCCATCGACGGCTCGTCGAGCAGCAGCAGGCGCGGGTGGCTCATCATGGCCCGCCCGATCGCGAGCATCTGCTGCTCGCCGCCCGAAAACGTCCCGGCCGCCTGGTCGGCTCGCTCGGCCAGGATCGGGAAGAGCTCGTACACCCCGTCCAGATCCGCGGCGACCTCCTGATCGCGGCGCGCGTACGCCCCGAGCAGCAGGTTCTCCTTGACGGTCATCCGCGAGAAGATCCGTCGACCCTCCGGGGCGTGGGCGACCCCCCGGGAGACGATGGTGTGCGCGGCCATGGAATCGATCCGTTCACCGGCGAACGTGATCGTCCCGCCCAGCGGGCGCAGCAGGCCCGACAGGGTCCGCAACGTGGTCGTCTTGCCGGCGCCGTTGGTACCGATCAGGCACACCACCTGACCGCTCTGCACGTCGAACGAGATGTTCTTGACCGCCCGGATCCTGCCGTAGGCCACCACCAGGTCCCGCACTTCCAGCAGCGCGCTCACCCGTCGTCTCCCTGGGCCTGGCCCTCGATGTCCGGGGTCCCGATGTAGGCCTCGATGACCCGCGGATCACCCTGCACCTGCGCCGGGGTGCCCTCCACGAGCCGCTCCCCGCGGACGAGGCACAGCACTCGGTCGCACAGGGTGAAGATGAACCGCATGTCGTGCTCGATGACCAGCACGGCCAGGCCGCTGTCGCGGATCCGGAAGATGAGCTGTTCCGCGGCCCGGGTCTCCTGCGGGTTCATGCCGGCCGTGGGCTCGTCCAGGAGCAGCAGCTTCGGGCCGGTCGCCAACGCGCGGGCGATCTCCAGTCGTCGCTGATGCCCGTACGGCAGGTTACGGGCCAGGTGTTCCTCGGAGTCGACCAACCCGACGTAGGCCAGGAGCTCACGCGCATGAGCCCGCGTCTCACGTTCCTCCCGCCGGAACTTCGGGCCGTGCAGGATCGAGGTGATCGGTCCGGCGGAGGTACGGCAGATGCGCCCCACCATGACGTTCTCCAGGGCGGTCATGTTGTTGAACAGCCGGATGTTCTGGAAGGTGCGCGCCATGCCGGCCTTGACGACTTGGCGCGGCTTGGGGGGTAGCACGATCCCGTCCAACCGCACCTCCCCGGACGTGGGTCGGTACATGCCGGTGAGACAGTTGAAGAAGGTCGTCTTTCCGGCGCCGTTCGGTCCGATGAGGCCCATGATCTCGCCGGGGTAGACGTCGAGGTCGACTCCGCTGACGGCGGTCAGCCCCCCGAAGCGCATGGTCACCCCGCGGGCCGACAGGATGGGCGCGCCCTGCTCCCGCGCCCGCCGCTCGGCGTGCACGTCCGGCGATGCGCTCGAAGAGGTCATGAGCGTGCCTCGCTGTAGACGTGTTCGACGTGTTCGGCCAGGGCGTCGTCCTCTTGGTGGAATTCCAGTTGGCGGCGGCGGCTCGCCACCAGGCCCTCGGGCCGGAACCGCATCATCAGCACCAGCAGCAACCCGAACAGGAGCAGCCGGTTCTCGGAGAAGAAACGCAGCTTCTCGGGCAGCAGCTTGAGGATCACCGCGCCGATGATCACGCCGACGACGGTGCCCATACCGCCGAGGACGACGGCCGCGAGGAGGAACGCCGACTCCAGGAACTGGTACTGGTCCGGTGAGACGGCCGTGTCGACGTGCGCCTTGATCGTTCCGGCGAGCCCGGCGAGGCAGGCGCCGCCCGAAAAGGCCAGAAGCTTGAGCCCGAACACGTTGACGCCCATCGCCTCGGCGGCCTTCTCGTCCTCGCGGATCGCGATCCATCCGCGCCCGATGCGGCTGTTGTTGAGCCGGGTGAAGATGAGCACGAGGAAACCGATGACGACGAGCAGCAGGAAGTAGTAATTGGTGAAGCGGGTGATCGTCACGCCGCCGACCGCGTGGGTGGCCCCGAAGTCGAAGCCGACGAGGTGCAGTTCGGGGATCGCGCCGATGCCGTTGGGCCCGCGCGTCAGGTTGGGTCCGTTGTTGCCGTCCAGGTTGAACATGGCCAGCCGGAAGATCTCGCCGAACGCCAGCGTCACGATCGCGAGGTAGTCGCCGGAGACCCGCAGCGTCGGCGATCCGATGATCAGGCCGAGGGTGGCGGATACGACCGCGCCGATGGCCACGATCACCGGGAACGGCGGAGTCCAGCCGATGGTCGCGAAGACCGACCCCGACAGGATCGCCCCGACGTACGCGCCCGCGCCGAGGAACGCGATGTAGCCGAGATCCAGCAGGCCCGCCAGGCCGACCACGATGTTGAGGCCCATCGCGGTCGCGGCGAAGATCAGCACGTTCGTCGCGATGGACATGTTGGTGTCCGAGCCGTGTTGCGTGGTCGGGAAGAAGAAGGCCGCGGCGAACGTCGCGAGGATCAGGACGCGCCGGTGGTGCCCCGTGATGACGAACACCCAGTCGAAGAACCCGCCGGCGGCGGCGCCCGCGAGGAGCGCCCCGACGAAGGTGAGGAACGCGATGAGCATGGCGCCGTCCGAGAGGTCCAGCCCGTACGCGGCCCCGCCGAGGCCGAGCGCCACGAGGGCGACCACCGCGAGGATCTCGATCCAGGCCGGGAAACGGTGGTGTTCTTGCCGCGGATCTTCCGGGCTCGGGAGCGCCACCCCCGCGAGCCATATCAGGGCGGCTCCGACCAGGGCCAGCCAGGCGCCCGGGTCGAGGGCCGCCAGCAGGGCCTCATCCTGCACCACGATGGCGAGGCACACGACCAGCACGTACGCGAACGCGCCGAGCCCCGCCCGCCGCAGCCCGTGCTGGCGCCCGAGCACCCGCCGCCAGGCGGTCAGGGCCGGCAGCCGCATCGCGAGCATCAACAGCGCGTGCAGCGCCAGGATCAGCGAGAAGAACTGGGTGAGCGAGGGGAAACCCAGCACGGTCAGGTTGTCCAGGAGGGCGGCGTTGTACGTCCACGGCAGGAACGTGCTGACGATCAGCACGGTGACCCCGACGACTCCGAGGAGCCACGCGATACGGACCGGGATGCGCTCGACGAGCGCGACCAGACGATGCGAGGGGTTCATGCCCGGTCCACCACCCGAGCGCCCAGAATCCCCTGGGGGCGGAAGACGAGAACGAGGATGAGCAGGGCGAACGCCACGACGTCCTTCCACGGGCCCGCCCCGAAGTAGACGCCCACCGACTCGACCACACCCAGGGCCAGGCCGCCGACCACCGCGCCAGGTACGTTCCCGATGCCGCCCAGCACGGCCGCGGTAAACGCCTTCAGCCCGGCCATGAAGCCCATCCGGAAGTCGATGTTGCCGTTCTGTAGTCCCTGCGCCACGCCCGCGATGGCGGCCAGCACCGCCCCGACCGCGAACGCGATCACGATCACGTGGTCGACGTTGATGCCCATCAGGCGCGCGGTGTCCGGATCCTGTGAGACGGCCTGCATGGCCCGCCCTTGTCGGGTCCGGGTGATGAACCACCACAGGAACACCCCGCACAGGATGGTGGCGCCCATGGTGAACAGCGCCGGACGCTGGAACGTCACCCCGCCCAGATTCAGCGCCGCGCCCGTGAAGCCCTCGATCGCCGGGAACGGGATACGTTGCTTGGCGTCCGGCAGCCCGGGAATCCGACCGTAGTAGAGCCGGACGACCTCCTGCAGGAAGACCGAGATCCCGATCGCGGTGATGAGCGGCGCCAGCCGGGGCGCGCCGCGCAGGGGGCGATACGCCACCCGCTCCATGATCACGGCGGTGCTCACCGACGCGATGACCGCACCGACGATCATCACCAGCAGCACCCACCACGCGGTCGTGTCCTTGAAGAACAGCACAAACGTGGTGAGCGCGCCGAAGGCGCCGATCATGAACACCTCGCCGTGGGCGAAGTTGATCAACTGGACGATCCCGTACACGACCGTGTACCCGACCGCGATGAGGGCGTACAGCGCGCCGAGCGTGAGCCCGTTGACGAGCTGCTGGACGAATTCCACGCCTGAATCCTCTCCGGTGACGCCCTCGTGGGCCTCACGTACACGTCACGCTGAGGCGGGAGTGTGGCATCTCCCGCCCCGGCGCGCGTCATGGAGCCACGGTCAGTTCGTGCCGAACTCACTGGTCTCGTCCGCGACCCACCGGCCGTCGGTCACTTTGTACACCGTCAGGACGCGGGTCGTGCTGTCGCCGTACGCGTCGAAGGCGACCTTGCCGGTGAGGCCGTCGAAGTTGACCTTGCCGACCGCGTCGATGGTCGCCTTGCGGGCGTCCTTGGCGGTGGCGGCGTCCTTGAGGCTGACCTTCAGGCCCTCGATGATGGTGTTCGCGGCGTCGTAGGAGTAGGCGCCGTACGCCGAGGGAGGCTCCTGGTAGCCGGCCGCGTTGTAGGCGTCGAGGAAGTCCTTTCCCTTGGGGAGCTTGTCGAGGGGCGCGCCGACGGACGTGGCGAGGTCCCCGGTGGCCTGAGCGCCGGCGAGCCGAATGTACGTGGCGTCGTAGATCCCGTCGCCGCCCATCAGAGGCACCATGAGGCCGGCGGCGTGCAGCTGCTGACTGAGCGGGCCGGCTTGCGGGTACTCACCGCCGTAGTAGACCGCCTGGGGCCCGGCCGCCTTGACCTGGCTGATCGCAGCGGCGTAGTTGGAGTCGTCGGGGTTGATCGTTTGCGCGGTCACGACCTGGCCGCCCTTGGCGGTGAACTCCTTGGTGAAGGCGTTGACCAGGCCTTGCCCGTACGTCTTCTTGTCATGAATGGTGGCGACCTTGTTGATGCCCTTCTTCAGCAGGTACTGGGCTGCGAAGGGGCCCTGGACGGTGTCGGTGGTGCAGGTGCGGAAGTAGTTCGGGTACAGACGCTGCGGGCTGTCGGGGTTCGGGCCCCGCGTGAGGGTCGGGTTCGTGTTGGCCGGCGAGACCATGACGATGTTCGCGCTGTTCAGCACGGGCTGGACGGGGGCAGCGACCGAGGAGTTGAGGGTGCCGACCACGCCGACGACGGAGTCGTCGCTGGCCAGCTGCGTCGCGCCGTTCTTGCCCGGTTCCGGCCTGGTCTCGTCGTCTTTCGGGGTGACCTGCAGGGTCCAGCCCGGCAGGGCGCCCGCGTCGTTGGCCTGCTTCACGGCAAGCTCGACCGAGTGTTGTATGCCGAGTCCCATCGCGGACAGGTCACCCGACAGTGGGGCGATCACGCCGATGGTGGCCTTCTTCTTCGCCGGGCTGGAGGCGCTGCCGGAGGACTCCGAGCCGCGGGAACCGCAGCCGCTCAGCCCGACGACCACGGCGAGAACGGTGACGCCGACTCCGGCGCGGACGAGGGAGCGGTGCTTCATGGGACCTCCAGGGGCGGGGATGAGTGGCGGTGCAGCACGGGCCGGCGCGAAGTGCTGGGCGGACAGGAAGCGCGGTCCGGAGACGCGCTGGGCAGACAGGAAGCGCTGGGTGGACAGTAGGGGGTCCGGCTCGTGCCGGGGAATGGCTGTTGCGCGTTCGTTACCTGGCCGTGTCGGCCGTGACCGCCGAGCGGTCGCCTTAGGCAGGTCAGCGGTCCGTCGAAGGACCGTCCGTGCCGCGTCGTACGCTGTGGGGCGTGGCTGACCCGTCGTCGTACCGGCCCCGGCCGGGCGAAATCCCCACGGACCCAGGGGTGTACCGGTTCCGCGACAGAGACGGCCGGGTGATCTACGTCGGCAAGGCCAAGAGCCTGCGGCAACGCCTGTCGAGCTACTTCCAGGATGTGGCCGCCCTCCACCCGCGCACGCAGACGATGGTCCACACCGCCTCGAGCGTCGACTGGACGGTGGTGGCCACCGAAGTCGAGGCGCTCCAGCTGGAGTACAGCTGGATCAAGGAGTTCGATCCCCGCTTCAACGTGAAATATCGCGACGACAAGTCGTACCCCTTCCTCGCCGTCACGATGGGCGAGCAGTTTCCACGCGCGCAGGTGCTGCGCGGCGCGAAACGCAAGGGAACGCGGTACTTCGGGCCGTACACGCACGCGTGGGCGATCCGGGGGACGCTCGACCTTCTGCTGCGGGTCTTCCCGGTACGGACGTGCAGCGCGGGCGTGTTCCGGCGGGCGGGCCTGTCGGGGAGGCCCTGCCTGCTGGGCTACATCGACAAGTGCTCCGCCCCGTGCGTGGGCCGCGTGTCCGCCGACGAGCACCGGGCGATCGCCGAGGAACTGTGCGATTTCCTCGCGGGCACCACGGGCCGGTTCGTGCGCCGCGTCGAGGACGAGATGCGCGTGGCTGCCGCCGAGCTGGATTTCGAGCGCGCGGCGCGGCTGCGCGACGACCTGGGCGCGCTGACGAAGGTCCTGGAGCGTTCCGCGGTGGTGCTCGCCGACGCGACCGACGCCGACGTGTTCGGGCTTGCCGGCGACGAGCTGGAGGCGGCGGTGCAGGTCTTCCACGTGCGCGGCGGGCGGATCCGCGGGCAGCGCGGCTGGGTGCTCGAACGTCAAGACGCCGACGACGCCGCGTTGATGGCGCACCTGCTGGCCCAGTTCTACGGCGATGCGGCCGCTGACGCGGTGCCGCGGGAGGTCCTGGTCCCGGTCGTGCCGTCCGAACCGGTGGTGCTGCGGGAGTGGCTCACCGGGCTGCGCGGTGCGCGCGTGGATCTGCGGGTGCCGCGCCGCGGCGACAAGCGTGCCCTGGCCGCGACGGTCACCCGCAACGCCGAGCAGTCGCTGGCCCGGCACAAGGTGGCGCGGGCGGGTGACCTCACGGCGCGCGGTCAGGCGCTGGCTGACCTGCAGGAGGGGCTCGCGCTGGAGGAGGCGCCGCTGCGGATCGAGTGCTTCGACGTCTCCCACGTGCAGGGCACGAACGTGGTCGCCTCGATGGTGGTGTTCGAGGATGGCCTGGCGCGCAAGAGCGAGTACCGCCGGTTCATCGTGCGCGGCCGGCTCGACGAGGCCGGCGTGCTGCGCCGCGATGACACGGCGGCGATGGGGGAGGTGTTGACGCGCCGGTTCCGTCACCACGTCACTCAGCGGGCCGCCCGAGCCGACGCCGTGGCCGGCGACGTCGACGGCGGCGCCGCGGTCGCGCCGGGAATCGACCCGCGAACGGGCGCGCTCCGCAGCTTCGCGTACGCCCCGCAGCTCGTCGTCGTCGACGGCGGTCGCCCGCAGGCGGACGCGGCGCGCGCGGCGCTCGACGCACTCGGTGTCGACGACGTCTCGGTCGTCGGGCTCGCCAAGCGCTTGGAGGAGGTGTGGGCGCCCGGCGAGGACTTCCCGATCGTCCTGCCCCGCACGAGCGACGGGCTGTTCTTGCTGCAGCGCGTCCGCGACGAGGCGCACCGGTTCGCGATCGCGTTCCACCGGCAGCGCCGCTCGAAGGCGATGACGGCCAGCGTGCTGGACGACATCCCGAGGCTCGGGCCGTCGCGGCGGTCGGCGCTGCTCAAAGAGTTCGGGTCGGTGAAGGCGGCACGCGCCGCGTCCGTCGAGGAGTTGGCGGCGGTGCGCGGTATCGGCCCGGCGCTCGCCGCGAGCATCCATCATCATCTGCAGGCGGACGACGCGGCACCCGCGGTCGACGCGACGACCGGCGAAGTGTTGGACTGAGGGCGCACACCCCACGTGTACGGGAAGGACACGCATGGACATGCCCGCGAGGGACGAACCTGAGCTCGCCATCCTGACGGGGATGAGCGGGGCGGGCCGCAGCACGGCCGCGCACGCGCTGGAGGACCTCGGGTGGTACGTCGTGGACAACCTGCCCGCCCAGATGCTGGCGCCGCTGGCCCGGTTGGCCGACGAGTCGGGGTCGCGGATGCGGCGCATCGCGGCCGTGGTGGACGCGCGCAGTCACGGGTTCTTCGACGCGTTCCGGGGGGCGCTGGCCGAGCTGCGGACGATGGGGATCGCGCCGCGGATCCTGTTCATCGACGCCAGCGACGAATCCCTGGTGCGGCGGTTCGAAAGCGTGCGCCGACCGCATCCGCTCCAAGGCGACGGGCGGCTGCTCGACGGCATCCAGGCCGAGCGCGCCCACCTGATCGACCTGCGCGCGGACGCGGAGCTGCTCATCGACACCTCGGGGCTGACCGTGCACCAGCTGTCGGCCAAGATCCGTGACGCGATGGGCGGGTCGTCTCTCACCCGGCTGCGGGTCGCGATCGTGTCGTTCGGGTTCAAGTACGGAGTCCCGCTGGACGCGGACTTGGTGTTCGACATGCGGTTCCTGCCCAACCCGTACTGGATCCCCGCGTTGCGCTCGTCGACCGGGCGTGACGAGCCCGTGGCGACGTACGTACTCCAGCAAAAGGGGGCGCAGGAGTTCCTGGAGCGCGCGGTGGCGTTGATGGGGACGATGCTGGACGGCTACCTGAGGGAAGGACGCCGCTACGTGACGGTGGGCATCGGTTGCACCGGTGGCAAGCACCGGTCTGTGGCGATCGCCGAGCGCCTGGCGAAGCGGCTGTCCACCCCAGAGATCACCACGTTGCTGTTCCACCGTGACCTGGGACGGGAGTGAGCGTGCGGCCTGCGGTCGTCGCGCTCGGCGGTGGGCATGGGCTCGCGGCGTCCCTCGCGGCATTGCGGCTGGTGACCGATCGGATCACCGCCGTGGTGACGGTCGCCGACGACGGTGGATCCAGCGGGCGGCTCCGCGCGGAGTTCGACATCCTCCCGCCCGGGGACCTGCGGATGGCGCTCGCCGCCCTGTGCGATGACAGCGAGTGGGGCCACCTGTGGCGCGACGTGCTGCAGCACCGGTTCGCGGGGGAGGGGCCGCTCGGCGGCCACGCCGTCGGAAACCTGCTCATCATGAGCCTGTGGGACTTGCTGGGCAACCCGGTGCAGGGCCTGGACGTGATCCGGCGGCTGCTCGACGCCCGGGGCCGGGTGCTGCCGATGTCGTCGGTGCCGCTCGCGATCTCGGCGCGAGTCCGCGGCGTGGAATCCGCCCAGGCGCAGGAGGAGCGGTGGGTGTACGGGCAAGCGGCGGTCGCCCGGACGGCCGGCGAGGTGCTGCAGATCCGTCTGGAGCCTGAGGATCCCCCCGCGCCCGCCGAGACGATCGCGGCCGTGGAGGCGGCGGACTGGGTGGTGCTCGGGCCCGGGTCGTGGTTCACCTCCGTGATGCCCCACCTGCTGGTGCCCGAGCTCGCGGACGCGCTACGGCACACAGCGGCCCACCGTGCGCTCACGTTGAACCTGCAGATGCATACGAGCGAGACGCAGGGGTACACGGCGGCGCGGCACTTGGACGTCCTGGCGGACCACGCCCCGGACCTGCACCTGGACGTGGTGCTGGCCGACCCCGGCGTGATCGACGACCCGGAGCGGGTCTACGCGGCCGCTGCGGCACTGGGCGCGCAGCTCTTGGTCGTACCGGTCGCGGCGACCGATGTGCCCGGGATGCACGACACGCTGCGCCTGGCCGCGGCATACCGCGACATGTTCGCGAGCGTTGACGGGCAGGGTCCGGCGGACGCCGCGTGGGCCGGTCCGTGACGTGACGGCCGGGTCGCGATGACGGGCCGCGAAGGCCGGCCTGGATGATGCGGCGGTGGACGCCGGTGGCGGCAGGGTGCGGATCTCCCTCCTGACCCGCACCCCGCCCCGTACCCGCGCGCTCACCCCCCTGACCTGGGCGCGTGGCTTGAATCCCGCCGCCACCGGGATCGTCACCTGCGGCGGCGGGGAGTCCGTTCGCGAGGGTGCTTGACCTTCGCACCTATCCAGAGGGTGAAAAGCCCACCCTGATACGTGAATACGCGACGAGTTCGAACGCCGCTCGGTGCGTGGCAGCGCCGGACCGTGGCCGGCAGCGTCGTCGGGGCACACCTGCGATGAGCCATGTATCACGGTGGCCCCCTGCCCGCTCTTGTTCATCGGCAACAGCAGTTCCGTGACACAGAACCGTCGGTGGCCCTTGGCGTCGCAGAGGGTCACGCTGAGGCACGGTTTGAGACGAAGGGATGGGCACCATGCAACGTCGTCCTACCATCCGCGCCACCCGCATCACACGACGCGCCGGCGCGGTCGCTGCCGCGCTGAGCCTCTTGGGCGCGCCCGCCGCCATAGCCGGCGCCGCCCCGGCCAGCGCCGCCCCGTACTGCGGCATCACCTGGGGTTCGACCGGCCAGGCGGTCGGCGACCTGCAGTCCGGGACGGTCACCGGGGTGCGCGCCGGACAGCAAGCCTGCTACGACCGGCTTGTCATCGACGTGACCGGCGACCCAACCGGCTACGACGTGCGCTACGTCTCCACCGTCTACGCCGACGGCTCCGGTTTGCCGGTGCCGGTGGCCGGCGGTGCCCGCCTGGCGGTGGTGGCCAAGAAGGGGGCCACGTATCTGCCCGCGATGCCCTCGGTGTCCGGTTACAGCACGTTCCGACAGGTTCGTTGGGCAGGCTCCTTCGAAGGCCGCACGACCCTGGCGCTGGGCGTGCGGGCCCGCCTCCCATTGCGGGCCTTCGTGCTGTACGACGCCGCCACCGACCGCGGGCGTCTCATCGTCGACGTCGCACATAGCTGGTAGGAGCTCGCGCTCCATCCCGCGCCGGCCCTAGGCCGGAACCCGGCCCACGTCTCGCAGCGACGTTGGCTCCACGCCGATGCCCAGCACCCCTGCGCCGAGTCCTCCGGCAGTTCACGGATCCTGCCCGGCAGTTCACGGATCCTGCCCAGCAGCACCCC
>JBDTWM010000036.1:0-23016 GCA_040006675.1 Dermatophilaceae bacterium
GGATCCGCGTACGAAGACCGCGACCTCTTCACGCGTCGGGTACGAGGCTTGGGCCCCCTCTCGGGTCGCCGCGAGCGCGCTGACGACAGACCCTAGGACCGCCGCGTCGCGAAGCGCGACACCGGAGGCGAGACCGGCGAGGAGCGCGCCCATGTACGCGTCGCCGCACCCCGTCGTGTCGACCGCCGTGATGGGCACCGCGCGAATCCTGCTCACCGTCGCGCCCCCGACCACCACGGAACCGCTCGATCCCAGAGTGACGACCAACGCGTGCACCCCGTACCGCTCCCGCACCGCCTCCCCCGCCCCCGCCCAGTCGCGGACGGGGCCCCCCAGCAGCTCGACCGCCTCGTGCTCGTTGACGACGAGCACGTCGACGAGGCTCAGCAGTTCGGACTCCGGCGGACGGTACGGGGAGGGGTTGAGCACCACCGGGACGCCGGCCTCCCGCGCCACGAGAGCCGCCGCCGACACCGTGGCGGGTGGCACTTCGAAGGCCAACCCGAGCACCCCCGCCGCCCCGATCACGTCCCGCGCCGCCTCGACGTCGGCCGGCGCGAGGTCACCGTTGGCGCCCGCCGAAATGACGATGCTGTTCTCACCGACGGCGTCGACCGTGATGACGGCGGTCCCCGTCGCGGACCCGGTGAGGCGGCGTACCGCATCCAGGCTCACCCCGGCGTCGCCGAGCGCCCCGGTCACCACGTCTGCCCACGGATCCGTCCCCACCGCGCCCACCAGATCCACATGGGCGCCGAGTCTGGCTGCCGCCGCGGCCTGATTGGCGGACTTGCCGCCCGAGTTCACCCGAAGCGGCGCCCCGGCGAGCGTCTCGCCTGGCCGCGGCAATCGCGCCACGCGCACGACCAGGTCGGCGTTGATCGACCCGACTACGCACACCCGCCCGGTCAATCGCTCCAGCGCTACATCGACGCTGCCCTCGACCACGGCCGCCCCCTGTGTCCGTGTTCTTCCGCGATCACCCACCGTTGTCGGCCGGGCGGCACCGATGGACTCTGCGCCCGACCTTAACGTTGACCCTCATCCCCGCCGCGTCCTGATGTCGTCCTGACGTCGTCCTCGTCCCGCACCCCGAAAGACCATGACCCCCAGCGGCTCCGAGACGCGTCGAGCAGAGTCGAGTCGTTCCGCGAGGAACCGGACCGCGTTACCCGCGCCACGGCTGTTCCCCACTCGCCGCTCGAGCTCGATGGATAGAGAGCACAAGAACGAATCCCACCCTCACAAGACCCTCACAACGCATGGACTATCCGCTGGTCAGATTTGAGTAACTAGATATGTGTACGATATTCTGAGGGCATGACCGCGATCATCGGCCCACCACCGCAGGCGGAGGAGCTGCCTCCGCTCCTCGCCGTGCTGGCCGCCGGTGAAGCAATCCACGCCGCTGGCGCAGCGGTGGCTGCGGCGCAAGGCTGCTGGGGGGCGCTACCCACCCCTGAGGTCGCGGGCGCGTTCGGGGCAGTGATGCGGTTGCGCGCATTGGCCGAGGGAGCGGCAGCCGACATGGTCCTGGAAGCCTGGCGGCGGGGCGTCATCGCCGAATCCGGTCATGCCGATGTCACGCAATGGGTACGCATTCAGTCCGAGCAGGCCGGCGCTCCGATCACGCCCAACGCGGCGGTCGCGTTCGCGACACTCACCCGCGTCGCCGAATGGGGAAAGGACGCCTCCGAAGGCCCAGGCACGTGGGGCGCTGATCCGGCCTTGGCCGGGCCCGCCTCGGCTCTGACGGACGCAGTCACCGCCGGGATCGTCTCGACCCAGGTCGCCGCCCGATTGAGCAAAGACCTCACCATCATCGCCGCCCGGGTGCCCCAACCCGTCGCAGGCACCGCGATGAACGCGTTGATCGCGTGCGCGGCCCGCGGCGACTCCCCCCGGGAGCTCACCTTCGCCCGCGAGGCGGTCATCGCGAACTATGGCGAGGAGGGCACGTTCGACGAGGAGCAGAAGATCGCGTTCGAGCAGCGGGAGATGACCCCCTGGCGTCGCGACGAACTCGGCCGCCACGTGGCCACCATCAAACTCGACGCGGACTGCCACGCGATCCTGCACGCTGCCCTGAACGCCCTCTCCGCGCCCAACCCGATGTGTCACGGCCAGGAGCTGTACGAGCGCGCGCGGCACGACCACGAGCCGCTTGGCGACGAGCTGGACGTCGAGTCGGCTGGAATCGGTGTGGGTGGAATCGGTGTGGGTGGCGCAAGCGAACGGGATGAGCGCACCGCGAGCCAACGTCGCGCTGACGCTCTGATCGACCTAGCCCGAGTGGTGGGCACCGACCCCGCCCTGCTGTCCGACCACGTGCGCCCCGGCTCCGCGAGCAAAGCCCAGGTCCTGGTGACCATGAACCTGGACGACCTACGCGCACGCACGGGCTGTGGCGTCGACGCCTTCGGCGCCCCTTTGTCCCCCGCCCAGGTCCGCCGCCAGTCGTGTGACGCCCAGATCATCCCCGCCGTCCTCGGCGCCGACAGCGCACCACTGGACCTGGGCCGGGCCGTACGCACGGTGACGGCCGCCCAGCACGCGTACCTGCGGTTACGGGACCGTGGCTGCACCTTCCCCGGATGCGACCGGCCACCGTCCTGGTGCGAAGCACACCACCTCATCCACTGGGTCGACGGCGGGGCCACCAGCATCGACAACATGGCGTTGCTGTGCGGGCGACATCACACGATCGTGCACCAACGGCACTACGCCGGACGTCTCCACGACGGGCGGATCACCTGGTGCAAGAAGGCCCCGCCCGACGCGCCTTGCCCATGAGCCTTCTCCACGCCTGCTTCAGCGGTGCAGGTCCCCGCACCCGCAGCGCGCGACACTTCAGGTCGAAACGAGCGACGTAGCCCACGAACCAGGCGACGCCGCACCGGCGATCAGGATAAGAAGCGGCCTGCGCAGCCCGTCGTGCTGGCTGGGCGGCGGAGCTATCGCGGTCCTGGGCGGTCACCTGAGGGCGCGTCCAGGGGGCAGGACGCGCATCCAGAGGGCGCATCGGGGCGCGCCCTGGAGGCTCTTCCCGAGACGCAGGTCACACACACCCCTTGACGAACGTCCGGTCACTCCGGGAGTATTCCTGCGGCTGAGCGCATCTCACCCAGACCGTCCGTGGACCCTGCCGCGGCTGGCAGCGCGCACCCGCCAGTCCAGGAGGACCCACCCGTGAGAACCCCACCCAAGAAAACGTCGTCCTCTCGCGCGCGGCGACTGAGTTGCGCGACCCTCGCGGGCCTGCTCGGCGCCGGCCTCACCGTCAGCCTCGCAGCGCCCGCCACCGCAGCGTCGACGTCAGAGCTGCCGGCCCTCACCGCTGACAAGGCCCCCCGCGGCGCGGTCACGATCAAGCGCGACGGCTACGGGATCCCGCACGTCTACGCCACCACGACCTTCGACCTGTTCCGCGGCTACGGATACGTCGTCGCGCAGGACCGCCTCTTCCAGATGGAGATGTCCCGACGCTCTTCCCAAGGAACCGTCTCTGAGGTGTTGGGCGCCGACTACGTCGCGTTCGACAAGGACACCCGCTCCGGCTTCGACCCCGACTCGATCAAACTGCAGATCGACGCGCTGCCTCCCGACGACCGGGCGATCCTCGCGGGCTATGCCGCGGGCATGAACGAGTGGATCGCGAAGGTCCGCGCGGACCCCGGCGCGCGCATGCCCAAGCAGTTCAACGACTACGGTTTCTCACCTAGCGACTGGACCCCGTATGACGTGGCGATGGTGTGGGTCGGCACCATGGCCAACCGTTACTCCGACTTCAGCTCGGAGATCCCCAACTACCAGGTGCTGCAGTCTTTGACCGCGGCCAATGGGCCGGTCAAGGGCCGCGCCCTGTTCGAGCAGCTGGTGTGGTCGGAAGATCCGCTGGCTGTGACGACGGTGCCCGGCGCCGGCAGAGGGTCGACCGGCGCGACGCCCGGCCAGTTGCCCCGGTTGAAGCCGGTCTCGCCGGAGCTGCGCGACGTCACCGCCGTACAGGCCAAGCGCAGCGGCGGCGGCGACTACCCCTCCGGCAAGCCGACCGCGAGCAACCTGTGGGCTGTCGGCGCAGCCAAGGCGTCGGGCGCCGCGTCGATCCTCGTCAACGGCCCGCAATTCCAGTGGTTCAACCCCGCGTACGTCTTCGGGATCGGGTTGCACGGCGCCGGGTTCGACTTCGCCGGGAACACGCCGTTCGCGTACCCGTCGGTGATCTTCGGGACCAACAACGTGATCTCGTGGGGGGCGACCGCCGGCCCCATGAATGTGGTGGACGTCTACCAGGAGAAGCTCGCCGACGGCCACGACAGCAACGACACCCAGCGCCTGGACCGCACCTACCTGTACGACGGCGCCTATCGCGACATGACCGTCCGCCAGGAGACCATCAAGGTCAAGGGGGCAGCGGATGTGCCCCTCGACGTGCTGTCCACCGTCCACGGTTTCGTCACCTCGATCGACCCGGCCAACCGCACCGCGTACTCCAAGAAGCGCTCGTGGGCCGGGCGGGAGGTGACGTCGCTCATCGCGTGGACTCGGATGCCGCAAGCTCAAAACTTCGAGCAGTTCCGAGCCCAGGCATCGAAGTTCGCGATCTCCATCAACTGGTACTACTCCGACGCGCGGGGCAACATCGGCTACATCTCGCCCGGCGCTCTGCCGAATCGGCCCGGCAATCAGGACATGCGGGTCCCCGCCATCGGCGACGGCTCGATGGAATGGCAGGGATACGCCGACTTCGCCAAGAACCCGCAGGTCCTCAACCCGACGCAGGGCTACATCGTGAACTGGAACAACGAAGCAGCGCCCGGCTTCAACAACGACTACGGCAACTGGGGCTCGGTCGACCGGGTCGCCGAGATCGACGCCGCCCTGAAGGAGCGGTCCCGCTACACACCGCAGCAGATGTGGGATCTCAACCAGCGATTCTCTTTCGCGGACACCAACCTGCGCTACCTGCAACCCACCATCGCGAAGGCTGCCGCGAGTCGACCCGCCGGCGACCCGCGCCGGGCCGACCTGGCGCTCCTCGCCTCCTGGGACGGGCAGACGCGCGACACCACGGGCAGCGGCGTGTACGACGGGCCACAGCCGGCCATCATGCGAACCTGGCTGCCGATCCTCTTCCAGAAGGTTTTGGCCGACGATCTCCCGCCCGCCATCTACACCTCGTACACGGCCGACGTCTACCCGGCCTCCCCCACGGAGACCAGGGGATCCATCCGCCCGGCGAACGCGCTGAAGCTCGTCTACAACGCGATGCACGGCGACAAGGCGATGCATGGCGACAAGGTCGGGGTGCCGCAAACGGTCGACTTCTTCAACGGGGACAACCCCGACAAGGTGTTGGTCGACACATACCTCCAGGCCATCGACCAGCTTCGGGCCGGCAAAGGGGTCAACCCGTCCACGTGGACCGTACCGATCTCCCGGATGTTGTTCAGCTCCAAGAACTTCCTGGGAGTGCCGCAGGCTGCGGATGACGAGACGATCGTGGGCGCGCAATACATGAACCGTGGCAGCGAAAACGACATGGCGGTCCTCGGCGGCGGCGCGAACCGGCTGTGTCTGGTGGCGCCGCCCGGCCAGTCGGGATTCGTCGCCCCGGACGGCACCGCCTCGCCGCACTCACGCGACCAGTTGGACCTGTTCAACACCTTCCAATGTCGCGACGAGCACCTGACCCGGCGGGCCGTGGACGAGGCCGCGCAGTCCACCGAGGTACTTCCCTAGCAACTCCTCGGCGGCAGTCGATCTTGCCCAGTCGGTCTTGCCCAGTGGCTTATTCAGCTATCTCGTGAAGGGACCCGGGACGAGGTGTCCCGGGTCCGCTGCCGTTCGCGCCGAAGGCGAGAGGGGACCTGAGATCGCCCCTCGAACCCCTGGCAGAACGTGACATGGGCGACTAGCGTTGCGCCATGAGCGACAAGCAACCCGTCCCGTACACCGCCCCCGACTACGACCCAGGCAAGACCGGACGCAAGCCGGCCGACACCCCCACGGACACCACCCGGCCGCCCGCCAAGTCGCACGGCGCCGGCGAGGGTTCGCACGAAGGCAACGCTCCCGAGCCCTACAACAAAGACTCCGAGAACAACTGACCCAGCTCCACGCGGCGGGGCGACACCGACTCAGGTCGGCGTCGCCCCGCCGCGCTTTGTCTCCCGCTTCAGGGCGCGTCGCCCGGCCAGTAGTGGCTGTCCTTCGTCGTGCGCGCACCGAAGATCGCCTGCCCCACCCGCACCACGGTGGCGCCCTCGGTGATCGCGAGCTCGAAGTCGCCGGACATGCCCATCGACAGCTCGCCGGGACCGATCAGATCCGGGTCGGCATCGCGCATGCGGTCCCGCAGCATCCGTAGCCGTACGAAGCAGGCACGCACCCGCTCGGCGTCCGACGTGAACTCGGCGAGCGTCATCAGGCCTTTGACCCGAAGCGCCGAACAGCGCGGCAGCTGCCGGACGAAACTCTCCACGTCGTCGGGACCCAGACCGAACTTCGACTCCTCCGCCGACGTGTTGACCTGCACGAACACGTCCAGCCCGCGCCCGGCGGCCTGCAGCCGCCGATCCAGCGCCTCGGCCAGGCGCATGCTGTCCAGCGCCTGGAACTCACTCGCGAACGCCGCCGCGTCCTTCGCCTTGTTGGTCTGCAGGTGGCCGATGAGCGACCAGGTGAGGTCGAGGTCGGCCATCTCCTCCGCCTTGCGCCTGGCCTCCTGAACCTTGTTCTCCCCGAAGGTGCGGCACCCCGCGGCCACCGCGTTGCGGAGCCGGGCCTGCGGCACCGTCTTGCTCACCGGCAGTAGCCGCACCTCGCCCGGGTCGCGCCCGGCCGACCGCGCCGCCGCGTCGACCCGGGCCCGCACGGCGGTCAGGTTCACCGTGAAATCCTCGACACTGCTCGCGCGCGGGTACGCCTGCCCCGTGCCGCCGCTCTCATCCGTACCGCTGTCGCTCATCCGGCTATCCATCTCGACCACGCTCCTCGCCCGCCATCATCTCTCCGCGGCGAGGCCCCGACGCTCTCGATCCAGAGAACCGCTCAGTCTGAGGATCCCTCGAGCCGGAGGAGGAGCCTCTTCGCCGGCAGCCCACCGGCGTACCCGCCGAGGCTCCCGTCGCTGCGCAGCACTCGATGGCATGGCACGACGATCGGCAGCGGGTTCCTCGCGCACGCGGTCCCGACGGCGCGCACCGCGCGCAGGTTGCCGGCGAGGGCGGCGACGTCCTTGTACGACCGGGTACTGCCGTACGGGATCTCCGTGAGCAGTCGGTGCACCTCGCCTCGGAACCCGGAGGACAGGGTGAGATCCAACGGAAGGCTGAACGCGCGACGAGACCCCGCGAAGTACTCCTCCAGCTCGCCGGCTGCCGCATCGAGCCAGGCGGGCGCGCGCGACAGCAGCGGGCCGACCTTAGCCGCCAGCTCGCCGAGGACGGCGTCGAACCCCTGGCACTCGAACGCGACCCGCACGAGCCCCCGCCGGGTTGCCGCCACCAGCACCGGCCCGATCGGAGAGTCGACCACGCGGTAGGCCACCCGGTAGTCGACGCGCTCGGTGATCACGACACGAGGGTACGGGTGCGAGGAGCCGCCCACCAGGGTTGCCTGCGGACCACGCGGGGATCGACCCGTCAGTCCACCTCGGCCGCGTGCCGCCGGAGCGCCAGCAACTACTCGACAGGGAGCTACAGGGCGGTCAGCCGTACCGCAACTCCTTCGGAACGGCGCGGGCGGCCTTCTCATCGAGCCACCAGATCGTCCCCAGGATGCCCTTGGCGCCCGCTGCGGGGATGTCGTTGGGGTCTGCGTCCGTGCGGGCGCGGCCGACGGACACGGCGCACTCGGTACCGGTGGCCAGCAGCCAGACCCGCGTGGCGTTGTTGAGCGTGGGGAGGGTCATCGTCATCCGCAGCCCGGGGGCGTGGGGGGCGTCCCACACCGGGACCGCGGCTGAGCGCGAGTTTTGTGTCAGTCACGGCTCGCTCATGCTATGTCAGTTCGCCGTTGGCGTGTGCCATGTCGCCGCTGGGCACGGCGACCGCCATCTGCCCGTCTGAGTCGCGAGTCGCGAGTCGCGGGCCAGGGCACGGGGTTAGGGTGCGGCCATGACGGTCGCGCAGCCCATAGGCGATCCGCCTGCGTCGCGCGACCGCCGCGACCGTACGCCGCACCATGTGCCGCGCACGGCCCTGAACGGACGCAGCCTCCTCACCGAGAGTGCTCTGGTCCTGGGTGTGAGCCTGGGTGCATCGGCGATCTGGTCCATCCTGTCGATCATCCAGCGCCTTACGGCGGCAGCGCCCCTGTCGGCGCAGACCGCCACGATGAACACGTCGGTGACGCCAGACCGTCCGTGGCTGGATCTGACGTACCAGCTGGTCGGCATCGCGCTCGCGCTGGTGCCCGTCGCGCTCGCGCTGCACCTGCTGGCGCGGGACGGGGTGTCCGCCGGCGTGATCGGGTTGGATCGGCGCCGCCCGGGCCGTGATCTGGCGTGGGGTGTCGGCTTGGCGGCGGTCGTCGGCGTCCCTGGGCTGGGGTTCTACCTGGCGGCCCGGGCGCTCGGGCTCAACACGACCGTGGCCGCGGCCGGGCTGGCGGACGTGTGGTGGGCGGTGCCGGTGCTCCTGCTCTCCGCGGGCCAGAACGCGCTGCTCGAAGAGGTCCTGATGGTCGGCTATCTCTTCACGCGGTGGCGGCAGGCCGGGTGGTCCGTGCTGGTCGTGGTCGGCGTGTCGGCGCTGATCCGCGGGACGTACCACCTCTACCAGGGGTTCGGTGGCTTCGTCGGCAACATCGTGATGGGCCTGCTGTTCGGGTGGGTGTATGCCCGGACACGTCGGGTGTGGCCGCTCGTGATCGCGCATTTCCTGCTGGACGCGATGGCGTTCGTCGGGTACGCGGCCTTGCACGGCCGGGTTTCCTGGCTGTAACGACTCGCCTACGCGAGCCACCGGGCCACCGGGCCACCGGGCCACCGGGCCACCGGGCCACCGGGCCACCGGGCCAGGTGCCGCGGGAACGTGTCCGGTGACGGCGAAGCGAGCGCCACGGGGGCAGAACGTCAGGCGCGGACCACCGCGTCCAGCGCCAGGCTGAGAGCGGTGTCGCGGAAGCTGTGCCCCCAGCCGCGGAGGTCGTGCTCCTCGCCCGCGAGCGTGTCGGCCGAGTACAGGATCTGGCCGAACCGCGCACCCCGGAACGCCGCGCAGGCGGCGAAGGCCGCGCACTCCATCTCGACCGTGTCGCATCCCTGCGCACGCCGGGCTGCGACCTTCTTCTTCGTCTCGCGGAAGAACCCGTCGGTGGTCCAGGTGACGCATTCGGTGTAGAGCAACCCCCGCGCCGTGATCGCCGCCTCGCAGGCGCTTCTGACCTGCTCGTCGGTTGCGACCCACCGCGCGGCCGGCAGGTAGTGGTGGGAGGTTCCCTCGTCTCGCAGCGCCTTGGTCGGGACCAGGAAGGTGCCTTCCTCGTGCGGGACCAGCGCGCCGCACGAGCCGGTCGCGACGACCGTGTCGACGCCCATCATGAGCATCCGCTCCAGCATGATCGTGGCCGCGGGAGCACAGATCGGGGCTTCCGCCACCGCCACCTCGACGCCGTCGTGCTCGCCCACCCAGATCGGGAAGTCCCCGGTCACGGTGTCGAGGACGGAGGCGACCGCAAAACCTGCCCCCTCAGCCCACGCGCGGGTGGCCTCGCCCAGGAACGTGATCACCCCCCGCGAAGGGAGGCGCACCGTGTCGCGGGCCCGCAGACCGTCGCCGACGAAATCTGCCGGGTCGTCGTCGTACTCCAGCAGCGGGATGTTGCTCGTACGGTCCGAAAGCACGCCGCGTGGCGTCTCGTCGGGGCGTGGCGCGGTCGGCATGTGGTCAGCCTGGCACGCCTCCTGCGTCCTGGACACCGGGCGCGCCTGCATGGGGACGCCCGGCGTCCACCGTGCGCGTCAGGCGTCCGGAGTACGCGGCGGCCCGAGCTCCCAGGCGCGGAACAGCACCGCGTTCGATACGCCGGCCTCTTGGCCCGCGGCGAGCGTGACCCCCGCCACGAACTCTTCGGGTGCGGGATGTCCGGGGATCGCGGCCAGGTATGCCTGGTGGGCCGCCAGCGAGGCAATCCCGCGCTGCAGCGGCTCGCCGGTCACGTCCACGAAATGCGTCGGGCGCGAGTCGCCGCTCACGAGCAGCCAGCGCACGCCCCACTTCGGCAGTCCCTCCTCGTCGGCCAACTCCGGGAACACCCACGTGTTGTCCGCGTCGCGTACCCCGTCGACCACGCACAGGCCGGCCACCCGATGGTCGGCCTGGTTCAGCCCCCAGGGCGGCTCGACCTCCCAGGACGTCGTGACAACCACGTCGGGCCGGAACTGCCGGATCGCCCGCGCGATATCGCGGCGAATGTCCAGGCCGTAGAGGAGCGATCCGTCCGGGTAGTCCAGGATCGTCAGGTCCTTCACCCCGACGGCGTCGCAGGCGGCCTGCTGTTCGCCGGCCCGCAGCGGCCCTGCCTGCCAGGGCGGGATCTGCATGCCGGCCTCGCCGGAGGTGAGCAGCAGGTAGGCGACCTCGGCTCCCTGCGCCGCCCAGCGGGCCACGGCGCACGACGTGCCGTACTCCACGTCGTCCGGGTGGGCGACGATGCACAGCACGCGGCGGAAATCGTCATCGGGCACCGGACGCAGGTCAGGGCCCGGTTCAGGGGCCAGGTCAGGGCGCTCGTCAAGGCCGGGGTCAGGGGGCTGGTCAGCACGGGTTTCGGCGAGTGTCTCGTCAGGGCGGCTCATGTCCCGAAGGCTACGGCCCGGGGGTGCCGCGCGAGAAGCGCCGCTGACTCGCCCCCGATGTGCGGATCCGCGACCACGCGCCGGTGGTGGTCGACTACGTCCTGCGATGCGAGCTTGGCCGCATGACCCGGCTCTGCCGCCTGACCGGGCCGACAGCTGAGCCGCGCGGTGACCGATCCCGAAAACTCAGGTGAGCGCCGGCTCGTGACGGCCACGGATGGCGCCGCGGTCGTACGGCGTGCCCTGGTACACACAGTGATTCAGCCAGTTCGCGTAAAGCAGGAACCCGTGCGAGCGCCACGTCACGCGCGGGCGCCGCGTCGGGTCATCCCCCGGGAAGTAGTGGCGCGGAACCTCGATCGGGAGGCCGCGACTCACGTCGCGCTCATACTCCAGGCGCAGCGTGTCCTGGTCGTACTCCGGGTGACCGGTGACGTAGAACCGCCGCCCGTCTTTCGTGCCCGCCAGGTACACGCCCGCCTCGTCGGACACGGCCAACAGCTCGAGCTCGTCGACCGCCTCGATGTCCGCGGCGCGCACATCGGTGTACCGGGAGTGCGGCGCTGGGAACACCTCGTCGAAGCCCGACAGGATCGGTGCCCGCGGGTTCATGACCTGGTGGTCGAAGACGCCGAACATCTTCGTCGGCAGTTCGTACTTGTCGATCCCGTACCGCCGATACAGGCCGGCCTGGGCGCCCCAACACACGTGCAGGGTCGAGTACACGTGCTCGGAACTCCAGTCGAGCACCGCGCACAGCTCGTCCCAGTACGTGACCTCCTCGAACGGCATCAACTCCACCGGCGCACCGGTCACCACGAGTCCGTCGAAGCGCTCGTCGGCGATCTGCTCGAAGGTTGTGTAAAAGGACTCCAGGTGCTCCGGCGGGGTGTTCTTGGAGGAGTGGGAATCCATGTGCAGCAGCGTGATCTCGGTCTGCAGAGGCGTGTTGCCGAGCAGCCGCAGCAGGTGCGTCTCGGTGGTGATCTTCGTCGGCATCAGGTTGACGATCACGATGCGCAGCGGCCGGATGTCCTGGCTGAGCGCGCGGTCCTCGGTCATCACGAAGACGTTTTCGGCCTCCAGGACGCCCCGCGCGGGCAGCTCCCGCGGAATGTTGACCGGCATCCGAGCCCCTTTCCGACGACACGTGACACGCGTTCCCGACGCCCGCCGGTCCCGCCCCGCACGATTGTGCCCTGCATCGCCGCGCCGGCCGGACCCGGCCCAGGGTGCGGCCGGGCCCGCGAGGCGCGCTCAGTCGTGCTCGGTCACGTAACTGCCACCGTCGATCTCTCGCGACGCCTCCGTCTGCGGGGCACGCGCCAGGCTGATCAGGGAGGCGAGCAGGCCACCCCAGATCACCGCCATGAACAGGATCATCATCACGATCGAGATGGCACTCATCGGCCCTCGTCCCTCCGGTGCGCGTCGGCGGCCGGTTCCCGTTGCGTCGCATCGGTCCATGCGTCGTCCGTCGCCGACTCCTCGGTGCGCTGCGGGCTCAAACGCACCGTCTTGCTCCATGGGAGCAGACTCAACCCGATCGCGATGATCGGCAGGGCGATCACCATGCCCCAGCCGAAAATGTTGATGAACGACTGCGGGTAGCCCTCGTACGGTTGGGCGAGCTGCTTGCCGAGGTCCTGCAGCAGCAAGGCGAGCAGCGCCAGCGGCAGCAGGCCCCCGATGATGCCCATCCAGAGCCTGCCGATCGGGAAGCTCCCGTGCCGGTTCAAGTGCGTCTTCAGCGCAGGGAGCGCTTTGAACGCCCAGGTCAACACCACCATCGAGACCATCGCGACCGCGAGGATCCCGAAACTGTTGAGGAACGCGTCCACCGTGTCCAGCACGTACAGGCCGGTCGTGGTGGAGAAAAAGAAGCAGCTGACGATCGCGATGGGCACGCACATCACGACGGTGCCCGCGACCCGGCCCAGGCCGAGCTTCTCCCGGAAGGCCGAAACGCCCACTTCCAGCACGGACACCAACGACGTGAGCCCGGCCATGATCAGCGAGAGGAAGAAGAGGATGCCGAGAAGCGTCCCGCCCGGCGCCTCCGAGATGATCGTCGGGAACGCGACGAATGCCAGCCCGATGCCGTTGCTGACCACCTCGCCGACCGGCACTGACGTCGCCTGCGCCATGAAGCCGAGGGCTGCGAAGACGCCGATGCCCGCCAACAGCTCGAACGAGCTGTTGGCGAAGCCGACGACCAGACCGGACTTGGTCATGTCCGTTTTCCGGTCGACGTACGACGCGTAGGTGATCATGATCCCGAAGCCCACGGACAGCGAGAAGAAGATCTGGCCGATCGCTGACATCCACACCTTGCCGTCGGCGAGCGCCGACCAGTTCGGCGTGAAGAACGCCTCCAGGCCTTGGGCGGCACCCGGCAGCAGGACCGCCTGAACGACGAGCATGACGAAAGCCACCACGAGCAGCGGGATGAAGATCAGCGACAGCTTCCCGATGCCTTTGTTGACGCCGAGCGCCATGATGCCGATGACGACGATCCAGATCACGATCAGCGGAATCAGCACGCCGGGCACGAAATCGGTGCCCACGGAGACGTCGTTCGCGACGTGCAGGAAGTCACCGAAGAAGAAGTTCTTGGGGTCGTTGCCCCAGCGGTGGTCGACGGAGAAACCGACGTACATGACCGCCCAGGCGAGGATCACCGCGTAGTAGACGGCGATGACCATGCAGACGGCGACCTGCCACCAGCCGAGCCACTCCGCCTTGGGGTGCAGCCGTGCCATCGACAGCGGTGCCGAGCCCCGGAACTTGTGGCCCAGCGCGTAGTCGAAGAAGAGGAACGGCAAACCGGCGAAGAGCAGCGCCACGACGTACGGGATCATGAACGCCCCGCCGCCGTTCTCGTACGCGATGTACGGGAACCGCCAGATGTTGCCGAGCCCGACGGCGGATCCGATCGCCGCAAGGATGAACACCCGCCGCGAAGAAAACGTGTCGCGTTTCGGTGCCGTCGTGGTGTCGGCCGGTGAAGCACTGCTCATAGGGAGACCTCCTGCGTCATGTCCCGGGCGATTCTAGAAACTACCCGACCCGTCCGGCGCGGCGAACGATCATCTGGACGGTGATGGATGCCGAACAGTGACCTCGAAGCGAGCCCAGCCGGCTGCTGACCGCCTGCCGCGCCGCGCCGCGCCGCGCCGTAGGGTGCACCCATGCCCAGCAGCGCACACCCCACCGCCCCTCGAAGGGTCATCGTGACCGCCGGTGCAGGTGGCATCGGCCGTTCGATCGCCGCCGCCTTCGCCCGCGCGGGGGACCGCGTGCACCTGGGAGACGTCGACGCCGCGGCGCTCACCGCGGTGACCCAAGAGCTGACCGCCAGCGGGCCCGGCGTCGTGACCGGGCAACGGTGCGACGTCGCCGACGAGGCGCAGGTGCGCGCCTTCGTCACCACGGCGGCCCAAGAGCTCGGGGGCATCGACGTCGTCGTCAACAACGCCGGCATCGCCGGGCCCACCTGTCTCGTCGAAGACATGTCCACGGTCGACTGGCAGCGGGTCCTCGACGTGAACCTCACGGGGCAGTTCCTCGTCACCCGTGAGGCCATCCCATACGTGAGGAGGTCGTCCGTCGCCTCGCTCGTCTTCATCTCCTCCCTCGCAGGCCGGCACGGTTACCCGCGCCGCGCGCCGTACGCCGTGGCCAAGCGCGGCATCCTCGCGCTCGTCGAAACGCTCGCGATGGAGCTGGGCGAAGACGGCATCCGCGTCAACGCGATCGCCCCGGGCCTCGTAGACGGAGAGCGCATCCAGCGGGTCTTCGCCGCACGTGCAGAAGCCGCCGGCAGCACCGTCGAAGAGGCGACGGCCGACGCCCTGGCGCTGCAGTCGCTGAAGTACATGGTGAACCCCGACGACATCGGCGCGCTCGCGTACTTCCTGTGTTCCGACGAGGCCCGCTCCATCTCCGGGCAGACCATCGGGATCGACGGCGCTTCGCGGAGCATCGCGTAGCCTCGCGTCTCGGCCGAGGTTCCGGCGAATGCCCCGCACATGAGCAGGGACCCGGCCGGATCGGTCGGGTCCCCGCACTCGCGGGGCTCACACCCCCGAGACCAACTCCATCCATTGCCTGATGCTGCGGTCGCCCAGGTAGTGGCTGTGCGCTCGCTCCCGGCCCGCCTCTCCCAGCTTGCGCGCGAACGTCGGGTCGGACAACAGTCGACGCAGGGCGTCCCCGAACGCCGCCAGGTCGCGCGGATCCTGCACCAGGAGGCCACTGACACCGTCGGTGATCTGATCCTGGATGCCGCCCACCGCGCTGGCCACCATGGGACGGCCCTTCCACATGCCCTCGGTGACCGTGAGCCCGAAACCTTCGAAGAGACTCTTTTGCGCCACGATCGTGGCGTGCCGCTGGATCGCGTTGACCATGTGAGCGTTCGCTTCCAGGTCGTGCATCGGCAGCGACACCAGGTGCACGCGGCGGCGGGCCTCCTTCGAGAGGAGCAGGTACTGCTGCTCGCACTCGAGGAACACCTCCGCGCCCTCCGGGTCGTCGTGGACGCCGACGACGTCGGGGCCGCACAGCACCACATGCGCGTCTGAGGGCAGGTCGGCGTAGAGGAAGCCCTGCATCACCCCCACCATGTCCTTCAGGCGGTCCCACCGGCTGACCTGCACGACGACCGGAGCGCCCACGGGCAGCGGGTCGCCGATCAGCATGGCTTTCGGCTTGTCCGGCAACGTGTCGGTGCTGCCGTCCAGGCGGGAGAACGTGACCGGCGCGTCGTCATCGGGTGCATCGAGGACCCCGATGCGGACGAGGACCCGGTGGACCTCCTCCGCGGACAGGTCGGCGTTCTTCGGGGCGAAGGGGTCGATGCAGGGCGGGATCACGTGCACCCGACGCGGGTCGATCCCGGGCGGGATGTGCGCCTCACGGCTCACCACGACCCGGTCGGCCAGCATGATGTACGGCGCGAGGAACTCCCACGCCTGCCCGGTGAGCACGTTGGGGTCATCGCGTCCGATATGGCAGCGCCACACGATCGGCACACCCAACTTCTTGAGCTCGGGGATCATCCCGGCCGGTTGGGGGTCGTGCAACACCACGACGTCGTCGGGACTGATCAGCGGGATGAACTTCGCGACGTTGCTCGCAGCCACCTCGTCGAAGCTGATGCGCTCCGCATGCCCGAGGGTGCCGCCATCTCCCGGCATCCCGTGGATGAAGTTGTGCAGACGCTTCGTGGCGGCGAAGAAGCTCGGCTCACCCTCCATCACGAGCCAGCGGGCATCGACGCCGGCACCGCGCCAGTAGGCGAGAATCACCTGGAGCATCTCCGCCACACCGCCACCGTTGGCGGTGCTGTTCACATGCCAGACCGCCGCCCCCTTGCGTTTGGCCATGGCGGTGCTCAACGCGGCGTTCAACAGGTCCGTCCGCTCCGGACCGATGAGGTCGTGCAGACGATTCATATCCGTGGGTGCAACAGTCACGTCTTTCACGACGCTCATCCTGCCCCGTCGTCGACGCGAAAGAGGCGCTAAGACGCTGACAATCTCCCTCCAATTTCGCCGCAGGCCCCCGATGGCGTCGTTCCCCATCCGGGCACCCCACTCCGTATAGCGCGGCGGTCAGGGGGTGGCGGTGAAGTGCGGCCGTCGGCGGTGGGCTGCAGGACTTCGCAGGGCGGACGTGGACGCTCGGATCCGGCCCCACTTGACCAACATCTCGTTATGGGTCGCATAACCAGATGTTGAGACACGACCGCGATGCGCCACCGCCTCACGTACGGTCACGGCCACCAACGGCGTTCCGTCGCACCGGTGCCATCGCGCCCTTACCCGCGCCGCACCCGCACCCGCACCCGCACCGCAGGAGGATCCATGACGGCTACCGAAGACCGCCCCAAGACCCGTACGGAAGGTCAGTGGGCTCTCGGGCAGACCGAACCGCTCAATCGCAACGAGGAGTTCAAGCGGGAGGACTCGGCGCTCAACGTCCGCGATCGCATCCTGCACGAATACTCCCGGACCGGCTTCGACTCGATCAGCGAGGACGACCTGCGCGGCCGGTTCCGTTGGATGGGCCTGTACACGCAGCGCAAGCAGGGCATCGACGGCGCGCGCACCGGTTCCATGAGTGACGCCGACCTGGAAGACCCGTACTTCATGATGCGGATCCGCATCGACGGCGGGCAGCTCAACGTGGAGCAGTTGGAGACGATCGGGCGCGTCGCCCAGACCTACGCCCGGGACTCCGCCGACATCTCCGACCGGCAGAACATCCAGATGCACTGGATCCGCGTCGAGGACGTGCCGGCCATCTGGGAGGCCATCGAGCCGGTCGGCCTATGGACCCGCGAAGCGTGCGGCGACTGCCCGCGCGTCGTGCTCGGGTCGCCGCTCGCGGGGGTGCACCCGGAGGAGCAGATCGACCCGACGCCGGCGGTGGAGGCGATCAAGCAGTTCATCCGCGAGGACGATTCCCTGGCCAACCTCCCACGCAAGTTCAAGACCTCTGTGTCCTGGCACTGGGATGCCGTGCCCGAGATCAACGACGTCAGCTTCGTCGGGGCCGTGCACCCCGAGCACGGTCCGGGCTTCGACGTGCTGGTCGGCGGCGGCCTGTCGACCGCCCCGCATCTGGCGCTCAGCCTCGGCGCGTGGGTCCCGCTCGGGGAGGTCGCCGAGGTCTGGCACGCGGTGACGCAGGCGTTCCGCGACTACGGGTACCGCCGGGTGCGCAACAAGGCCCGCCTGAAGTACCTGATCCAGGACATCGGGCCCGCGCGGTTCCGCGAGATCGTCGAGAGCGAGTACCTGAAGCGGCCCCTCCTCGACGGGCCCGCCGCGCAGCCGCCCGCACACGTTCCGGACTATGTCGGTATCACCGCGCTGAAGGACGGCACCGTGGCCGTCGGGTTCGCGGCGATCGCCGGACGGGTCAGCGGCACCATCCTGCTGCAGGTCGCGGAGGCGGCGCGCGCCGCCGGCGCCGAGCGGGTCGCATTCACCCCGCACCAGAAACTCGTCGTGCTGGGCGTCGCGCAGGACAAGGCCGACGGCCTGATCGCGGCGCTGGAGCCGCTTGGGCTCATCGCGCGGGCCAGCCTGTGGCGCCGCGGCACCATGGCCTGCACCGGTATCGAGTACTGCAAGCTCGCCATCGTCAACACCAAGGGCCGCGCCCACGAGCTGGTCGCCGACCTCGATCGTCGCCTCGCGGACGTGTCGCTCGACCACCCCCTCGCGATCAACATCAACGGCTGCCCGAACTCGTGCGCCCGCATCCAGGTCGCCGACATCGGCTTCAAGGGCCAGATCGTGACCGATAACGCCGGGGCGAAGGTCGAAGGCTTCCAGGCCCACTTGGGCGGACAGCTGGGCGACGACGCGGGCTACGGCCGCAAGCTGCGCGGACACAAGGTCACGTCGGCGGAACTGGGCGACTACATCGAGCGGCTCGTGCGCTCGTACGCGGTTCAGAAGGACGACGGCGAAACGTTCCGCTCGTGGGTCGCGCGCTCGGAGGAGGACGCCCTCCGCTGATGGCCCCCTCGGCTCGGATGTCTCGTTGCGGGGGTGACCCCGCGCCTGCGTGGCCCGGGGCATCCCGCGTGCCCCGCGACGGCACGGGATCCTTCGCGTGTCGGCAGGCCTGCTGTGATGTCTCCCCGGACCTGGTATGACAGAACTATGAGCGGCGAGGAAGGCCGGGCGCCGGAGCAGTGCTCCACGGTCGAGGCCAGCGTCGGGGCGGCGCGGGAACGACACTACGAGGTCGAGGTCCTCGGCCCGCACGCCGTCAAGGTGCGCGGGAGGTTCGGCGAGCCGACCCTCGCTGCGCTCGAGGTGCTGCTCGACGCGCGGTCGCCTGTCGGCGTCTACGCGGAAGGGATCGACGACAGTCGCAGCGCCATGTGCCTGTGGTCCGGTGACGACCTGTACGCGGTCACCCTGGGTGTCGGCGGCCGCTGGGAGCATTTTCGGGTCCCGCCCGGCGGGCCGGCGGCGGTGCGCGACAGCTGGCGGGGGGGTTCACGACCGCGCTACCGGGTGCCCCACGGCCCACTGTTCTCGCCGTTGATGGAGGCGGTCGAGCTCGCCGAGAGCTGGGGGATGCCCACCCCCTTCACACGTCGACCCTCGCCGACGGAGCGCGCCACCTCGCCTCGTACGGGTTCCCCTGACACCTCCGGCGTCGAACGCGCCGCCCCAGCCCCCCGAACCTCGACGCCGCTCTCGTCGCGGACCGCGCAGTCGGCGCGCTCGACGGACAGCGGCCCCACGCGAGCGCCTGCCGACGCCGCACCGGTGGTCTGCCAGATCTGCTTCACGGTGCTTCCCGCGACAGGGGTCTGCGACTACTGCGCGTGAGCGTCGTCCTTGTCGCGTGCCACCTCGTCGGGCGTCACCTCCTGTCAGGACACGTGCCTGACAGGCCGGGTCACTTCTCGTCCGGCCACACGTACACGGGCGTGCCCCCCTCGAATCCGACCGCCACGCCCTCGATGTCGCCCGCCTCGTGCGCCTCCAGGGAACGCACCATCGTCGCCACGTAGTCGACGACCAGGTCCCAGTCGTCCCCGCGCAGCTCCTCCTCGTCGTCCTCCAGCACGAACTCCTCCTTGGGGCGCCACACGTATTCTTCTGCGGCCCAGTCGGCGTCGCGGTCGTCGGGTTCGCACGTCGCCGTGCCCGCCACGTAGACGACCCTGGAAGGCTCCTCCTCGGTGCCATCGGCGATCCCGAACCAGAGGCCGCGGACGCCGGGGGGCATGTCGCTGCTCAGGTCCGCCCACCATTCGCGGGCAGAGGCGACCTCGTCGTACGAGGGGGTGATCTCGCTCATGGGTCAAGCGTGCCACCGCGGGGGCCTGCGCGGTGTCCTGGTCCGACTACAGTGAAATCCATGACCTCGGATCAGCACGGTGCCCAGCCGGGCAGTGGCCTTCCGGGCAGTGGCCTTCCGGGGGCGGACCACTCGGGGGCGGACGACCCCGCCCCCCTGGATCGGGACTATCCCTCGAGCGGGGCTGGACCGCAGGATCGGCTGCCCGGTGATGCCGCGAGCGGAGCCGCGCGCTTCGAAATGCCGGTGGTCGGTGACGGGTCGACCGGGGCGACGCCTGCCTCAGGGAAGACGGTGCGCGTCGGGGGCACCGCAGGGCAGCGCACCATCGTGGCCGTATTCGGCGACGTGAAGCGGCGTGGACAGTGGACGATGGCGTCGCAGACGACGGCCGTGCCGTTCTTCGGCGAGATCCTCCTGGACCTGCGAGAGGCCACGTTCGAGACGGATCGTGTCGTCCTGAAGATCTTCCTCGCCTTCGGCTCGATCAAGGTCATCGTGCCGCCCGGCGTGCAGGTCGACGTGCGCGGCGTCATCGTGTTCGGAGATCACGACCACAAGCAGCGCACCATACCCGCCCCTGGCGCGCCGTCACTGCTCGTCGAGGGGTACGGCGCGTTCGGCGAGATCAAGGTGCTGGAGCTCGAGGTCGGCGAGGTAGAGCCGAAGTGGCACCACCGCTTCCTCAAACCCTGACGCGGACCCTCAAACGCTGACGCGGGCATTGCCCGCGCGCTGTCCCCCACCTCGCATGTGACCTGGGGCGCATCTGGCGGAATACTGGGAGGCGTCCTATCCACCACACGGGAGCGCCATGACGCAGCCGCCCACCCCGGACGAGCACCCCGCCGTGCCCGGTCGGTCGGCGACGTCCTCGATGCCCGCTATCGACGAGCCGTCGTACGAGCGGGCCGGCCACCTGCACCCCGAGCCGACCCTGTCCGACGACGACGAGACGTACTTCCATCTTCCAAGCCGCCCACGCAAGCACCTGTGGCAGGTCGGGCTGGCCCTGCTCCTTGCCGGGATCATCGTGGGTGGTGGCGGGGTCAGCCGACTCGCGGCCATTTCGGAGGGGACGATCACGAGCGCCGTGCTGTTGCCCAACGACCGGCGCGTGATCGTCCAACTCGACGAGGGCGACCATCGGGCCATCTATACGACGCGCGGTGGCTCGGCGACGCACTGCGAGGTGCACGGCGTCCGCGACGCGCCCATCCCCCTGGACGAGGCGGCCCCGGTCGTCTTGCAGGGGGCCGAGCTGCTGTGGCAGCCCGAAGCGATCTTCACCGCGCCCGAGAGCGGTGACTACGACATCACCTGCCGCAACGTGGTGCAGGCCCGCGTCGGGCGTACCGTCGGCCCGTTCGACCTCGGTCTCACCGCGCTGGTCGCGTCCCTCGGCGGCATCGCGACCATAGCGGGCGCGTCGATGCTGATGGTATGGGGTGTGCGGCGACGGAGCGCCCGACGACTTCTCAAATAACGAAATATTCAGCCCGAGATGCGGGGCGTCGCTTGTCCAGGTGTCATCCTGCCCACAGTGATCCGCCGACCTCTCGACAGGGCGCACCCGCGCCCAGAAATGGTGCCTTCATGGTGGAGCAGCAAGTCCCGAGGCCCGACGTGCGCCGTATCGCGATCATCGGTTCGGGGCCCTCGGGACTCTTCGCCGCCCAGGCCCTCGCGAACCAGGACCGCCTCCCCGTCGAGATCTCCCTCTACGACCGGCTGCCCACCCCGTTCGGGCTGTTGCGCTACGGTGTCGCCCCCGACCACGACAGCATCCGCTCCGTCGCCCAGGCCCTGTCCAAGGTGTTTCACACACCGAGCATCACCTTCAATGGTCTGGTGGAGTTCGGTCAGGACATCACCCGCGAGGAGCTGCTCGCCGCCTACGACGGTGTGATCTACGCCGCGGGCGCCCAACAGGACATGAAGCTCAACATCCCCGGTGAAGTGCTGCCGGAGAGTCGTTCGGCGCGCGAGCTCGTGGCCTGGTACGGCGGGCACCCCGACGCCCGCAAGTTCACCCTCCAGGGCGTCGAGGGCATCGGCATCATCGGGGTCGGAAACGTCGGCGTCGACGTGGCGCGCATCCTCCTGAAGCACCCAGCGGACCTGGAGTGGACGGACATGCCCCAGCACGTCATCGAGCAGCTCCACGCCTCGACGGTGCGCGACGTCTACCTGTGTGGCCGAGGGGGCCCGGAGGACGCGACGTTCACGACGAAGGAGCTCCGAGAGCTCCTGACGATCGACGACGTCCAGGTGACGATCAACGACGACGCGTTCTTCCGCAACGACACCCGTGAGCTTGACCGCCGCAGGCGAAACAATCTCGACGCGATCCGGGTGGCGGTCGCCCGTAAGGTAGAGAACCCGCGCGCGTATCTGCATCTGTGCTTCTGGTATCGCTCCCACGCGATCCTCGGCGTGGACGCGGTAGAGGCGCTGCAAGTCGAGCAGACCCGTCCGGACAACGGGCGGCTCGTCGGCACCGGAAAGATCCACACTTTCCCCGTCCAGGCTGTGCTGCGCTCGATCGGCTACCGGGCGATCCCGCTGCCGGGCGTGCCGTTCGACGCGCAACGGTGCATCATCCCGCACGACGAGGGCCGCGTCCTTGATCTGCACGGCGTCCGCCAGCCGGGAGAATATGTGACCGGCTGGATCAAACGCGGACCGATCGGCGTCGTCGGCTCAAACAAGCCGGACGCCGCCGAGACCGTCGCCCACTTGATCGAGGAACTTTCCGCCGTCCCCCCGAAGACCGACCGCATCGACCTGCGATCGCGCCTGATGAGGAAGGGGGTACGGCCGTCGACGCTGGAGGACTGGTACCGCATCGACGAGGCCGAGCAGGGCCTGGGCGGCGGGTTCGGCCGCACGAGGACCAAGATCGACGCGTGGCACGAACTGCTAGAGCTCACCCGGGCGGAGGACCAGCGCGTCGGTGCGGCCATGCAGGCCTGAGGTTGCCCTACGGGTGGCACACGCGGTTGCCCTGCAGGTGGCACACGCGACGAGGCCGACCGGCGAACGTCCCGCAGAGCCTCTACAGGGGTTCGACGATCGGCCTCGCGCTCACCTCTCGGTGATCGGCGCGCCGGTGGTAACGGGGATACGCACCACGCGCGCCAGGGATGGCGTCTGACGGAGAAAGCCCGGCTCCCTTGGCGTCGACCCGTAGCGCGAATCGTCACACTGGACGAATCGATGCGTCGGGAACGGCCGCCACGGGCTCGCCCGCGTCAGGCGCCGGCGATGAAATAGTCGGCGGGGTGGAGCCGCGCGTCGGCATCGGCGACAGTGCCGCCGTGGTCGGCGACACGGTGGTCGGAAAGGTCGTGGTCGGCGAAGTCGTGGTCGGC
>JBDTWM010000037.1:0-22912 GCA_040006675.1 Dermatophilaceae bacterium
GGGGGTCGTCGGGCGCGGCGTCGGGGTCGTGGTGGGGGTCGTCGGGCGCGGCGTCGGGGTCGTGGTGGGGGTCGTCGGGCGCGGCGTCCTCTTCCCGTAGTGGCCGCGGTCGCCTCCATGCCATCCGTACCCTCCGTACAACGCGGCGCTCGACGTGGACGAGGGGTGGTTCGTGCGTGGGTGCGCCGATGCGAGGGTGGCGCCGGCAGGCAGGGCCAGCGCGAGGACGGCGAATGCCGTCCCCGCACGGCGAAGGGACTTCCGTGTCGTCATGGGTGGCTCCTGAGGTCGTGGCGATACGCCGACCTATCGACCGCGGTGTGCCGAGCCCAAGGTGGTGGGGCATAATGGACGCTCGTTCAGTTGTTTTTGCTGGGCGTGTCCGGGAGGGAGCGGGACGCACTTCGCAGGGCTGGAGGTTAAGAAGATCTGCACAGGGAGCGGTGAAGCACGATGGGGCTCAGGGGAAGACACGCACGCCTGTCTGCCCGAATGTCACGGGGGATGCTGTGCGTGGTGTTGCTGGCGGTGATCGCGCTCGCGGGGTGCGCTGCGCCACTGTCGACGAGCGATGCCGCGCCACAGCGCTTCATCGAGGCGCCCGCCGTCTCGGAGGCGGCGCGACAGCGCTACGGTGACGGCGCGCAACAGGCATATGAGGAGCTCACACGGTTCTCCATGGACCAGTGGTTGCTCGCCAAGCTGGTCGATCCCGGGGCTCCGGCACCGACGGCACAAGCCCTCTCCGACGGCATCACGGAGCACCTCGCGCCGGCCACGGTGCCGTCCTGGCAGCAGAGCGTCACCGCCGCGCTCGCGGGCAACGCCGATCAGGCGAACCTGGTTCGGATCCTGCGTTTCTACGATCTGCAGGCTCCGACGCTACGGATGCCGGACGGTGGCTCGTCGCCCATCACCGGGGAGTCGATCACCCAGGGGACGGTCGGCCTAGGGGCGGCGCGCAGCGACGGGATCGTCCCGCTTGTGGTGGCGTTTCGTCAGGGGGCCCGTCTCAACCTGCTGAGCGGCCGCTCCCCCTTCGCGGTCGACCTGAAGAAGGACCTGGTGCTGACGGTCGTCCCCGCCGATGAGCTCGCCAAGGTCGCCGCCGCCACGCCGAGCGTGGCGCAGCCGACGACGTCGGGCGCCACGACCGGTGCGAGCATCGCGCGAGACTCGCGCGTCACGTGGCTGATCTCCACCTTCGAGGGCGACATTGCCTCGAGCGACCGCAGCTCGATATCGTCCGGCTCCGAGACCCCCTCGGCACCCTCCAGTTAGGACGGCACCGGCGGGACACCGGTCCCCTCGACGGCCGGTAGCTCCACGGCCCTGACGCGCTGAGGCCGCGCAGCGCCATAACGCGCGGAGCCTGGCATGAGTTGAATAGACAGGTTACGGGCTGAGCAGGCCGACCACAGGTGAAGAGGCTGGACCGCGGATCGCTACATGATCGCTACCGGAGCGCCCCCGCCGTGCGCAAGATGTCGCGTGCGGCCGGAAGATCCGCGAGGGCGTCAGCGACGTCGTCAGGGGTGGCGATGCCCCAGGCATGCCGTCGCAGGTACTCGTGGATCGCCGCGTCGAAGCTCTCCGGCCCCACAGCCTTGCGCGCGTCCAGCAGCGCCTGCCCACCGGCGCCGTACACGGTATCGACATACGCGGAATCGGCCCGTCGGCGCTGCGCCCACTGTGACATCGAGTCGCCCACGGCACCGCTGACGATGTGGCGACGTCCCGTGGTCATGCCCGCGGGCGCGACCACCTCCTGCGCGTACGTGGCGAACGATTCGTCGAGCCATGGCGAAAGGGCCTGGTCGTTGCCCACCAGCCCGTAGAACCACATGTGGGCGAGTTCGTGGACGACCAACCACTGATCCTTGGCTGGGTCCACGTCAGCGAACTGCACCGCCTGTCCGAACTCCACGCCTTCGCTGACATGGGGCAGCACGCTGAGCCAGATGTGGTGGGTCGGGACCGGTCCGAGCAGACGTGACAGGTCGTCGAGCGCGCTCCGACTGGCCTGCGTCCAGTCCTGCGCGTCCGCCTTGACGCGCCCCTGACGCGGCATGGCGACCGTGATGGCGGTGTCTCCAGCCTGCGTCGTGGTCAGATCGATCTCGCCGACCGTCACCGTGACGTCCCGGACGACCTCGGCGCTGAAACGATGCACGCTCTTGCCCGCTTCGGCTGCCGGGCGCGGCTCGTCCGGCGTACCCATGCCGGCGACGTTGTAGGAGGAGGGCGCCTCGACCTCCAGCGAACGCAGCGTGAAGGCCTCGCTCGTCGCCGCGTCACCGACAACATCGACGCCGTCGTCGCGGACCCAACCGACGTTGCGCGTCCACGCGAGCATCGGATAGGCGGACCCCAACCACGCCACCTCGATGCGCGGCGAGTAACCGATCCTCTCGTCCGTACGAGCGCCGAGACGCAGGTCGAACGTGAGCGACGCGGTGACCGCACGTCCGCCAGGGCTGCAGGAGGGCAGGGTCGCCGACACGAGCGTGCCGGGGGCGTCCGACGGCGCACCGCCGGCCGAGACGGTGAGCGGCAGCTTCGCGCCGTCGACGGTGACCGTGCGCACCGTGAGCGCGTTTCCGGTGCGCGCCGTGGCCGGCTTGTTCGGCCACGCCCTGAAGACGAGCTCACAGACCTCGCGGTCCGGGGTGAAGGTCACCGTCTCGGTGCCGGACGCCGACGACAGGTCATCGCCGACTGAGAACGAGAGATCTACGACGGGCCGGTCCTTCGGGGGATCGGGCCACGCATCCTGGGTGACCGTCGGTGGCGAGTCGGGGCTGCTGCATGCGGCGGCGCCGATGCTCAGGGCGGCGCATACGAGCGCGGCGGCGGTGCGGTGAAGTGTCCGTCGTGTCACGCCGTCACGGTCCGGCGAATCAAATCGACGGCCAGATCGAGGCCGCCTCGCGACGGGCAGTCCAGACCCACGTCGGTGAACCAGTCGTCGGTCGCCTCGGGGTGGGGTCCGACGACGCCCACCACGCCGGCGCCGACCTTGCACACTGCTGCGGCCGGTAGTCCGTTGTCGTAGCGGGCCACGACCTCAGCGTCCGCCTCGTCCGTGAGCAGGATCACGGGTCCGTCCTGGAAGTACAACTCTCGCTTCTCGTTGCCCCACGCCACCGTGACGATCGCGTCGCGGTCGTGGCGAACGCTGGCCTTCTTGCTGGTGGTGTACTGGTCGGTGTCCCCGGGCAAGAGCTTGAAGCCGGGGCCGGTGCCGGCGAGATAGGCGCCGAGGCAGAACCCGAGATACCGGCCGCCGCCGTTGACGAAGTCCCGCAGCAGTCGCTTGGCCGGTTTCATGTGCGGCCACGCCTCGTCCAGGTCCCCGCCGCCGGGCTGCACATACAGACGGCATCCGGCCAGCCCCTGTTCATCCAACTGACGCTTCTCCCGCGGGCCGATATAGGCCACGGTCAGGCCGGCCGCCTGTACGGCGGCCGCCGCCGCCTCGGGGCACCCGGGGATGGTTGCCGGACCTCGATACACCACCGCGTCGACCGGAGCGGCAGCGGTGCGGGAGAGGAGACGGGCAGGCCACGACATCATGCCGGACTCATGTCTGACCGGGGCTGGACGTGGTCCGTCGGCACGATGGCGCCCGGCGATCCTACGCCAGGCTGGGACGTCCCGGCCGACGGCCGCCGCGGAGTGAGGATCCTTGTCAGGGTGGTGAGCATGCGTTCCATCGGGCCGCGCCGGAAGTGCTCGCCCCAGATCAGCGCGAAGGTCACCAGCAGCGTCAGCTGAACCGCGAAGTGCAGGCCGTCGGGGAATCCGCGCAGCGGGCCGAGCAGCAACAGGTGCAGCGAGTACAGGGTCAGGGTCATGCCGCCCGGCACTGCCAGCAGCAGGAAACGGTGCCCGAACACCTGGGCGAGGGCGAGGCACGCGCCGATGACGGCGAGCGACGTGCCCATCGTGAAGAGCAGATCCAGGGGGGTCCCGGAGTGCGGCGAGAGCACCCCGAGCCACCACCACGACGTGGTCGGCAAGCTGCCGGAGTCACCGAAGACGAGGTACTCCGTGAAGGTCTCCAACGTCATGGTCCCGTTCACACTGTCGGCGAGGCGTTCGCGAAGGCCGAAACCGCCCACGAGGATCGACGACGCGACCGACGTCATCAGGGTGAGGAGCACGCCGCCGGCCAGCATTTTCGCGACGACCAACCGTGAGGCCAGGTCGGCGCGGCCGAGCGCCATGCCGAGGCAGATGTAGGCGAACCAGGTGAGGGCGGGGAAGACACCCGTCAAGACCAGCACCTGCAGCGTTCCCAGGGGATCGGCCAGCGAGCCGAGTCCGAGATTGACCGGGGCCTGGGCCGGCGATCCCTGACGGAGCAGGTGGCTCAGGATCGGCCCGACGATCGCCCACGCGAAGCCCACCACGAGCAGGGATCGGGCGCGCAGCGGCACGACAACGGCAGCCATGACGAACATGACGCCGAGGTACGCGAGCACGACCGAAGCATCCCCCACATCGACGATGCCCCCGAGGACGAGGCCGATGATCACGATCAGCGCGCCTCGCACCAAGGGGATCGTGGCGGCCCGTAGCGCGTCGCGACCGCGTGGCGGCCGGGTCCGGCCTGTCATGAAGGCCAGCCCGACGCCGGCAAGCACGGCGAACAGAGCGGAGGCCTTGCCGCTGGCGAGGACCCAGGCGAGTGACATGTCCCCGGCGTCATTGGTCGACTCGAACGTGTGGACCGCGATCATGCCGATGAGCGCGATACCCCGTGCCGCGTCCAGACCCACCAACCGCACGCGGGAGCGCATTCCGCGCGGGGACAGCCCGCGCCGTTCTCGCAGCGTGTTCGGGTCGCACTGGTGGGGGAAGGTCATCGCGTCGTGCACGGTGACGAGGGGCGCGACGTGCGGCGCGCGAGAGTCCCCCGGCGGTGACAGGTGCTCAGGCTCCGTCTCAGCGCCACAATGGCGTAGCGGCGGGGCGAGTGTGCTGGTCACAGGCGGTCTCCTGTTGGTTGGGACAGTTGCGCGGGGATTCCCGTCCACGCCGTGCCGGCGGGGAGGGATTCGCCCTTCATGACGAGGGAGAGGGGGGCGAGGATCACGTTGTCGCCCACCTCGGTGGAGTAAAGGACGACGGCGCGCGTGCCGATGCTCGCGCCATCACCGATGTGGACGTGGTTCATCTTCATGACGCGGTCCTCGAACAGGTGCGTCTGCAGGGAGACGGCCGCGCCGATCGACACGTCGTCGCCGAGGTGCACGAGGTCGAACTCCGTGATGTACGTGGTGTCCACCAGGCTGCGGCGGCCCACGTGTACCCCGAAGAGGCGAAGCACCGGCCCGAGCAGCGGCGTGCCGGACAGGAACATCAGCAGGGCGGGTACCGCGGACGCCTCGTACACGCCGGTGACGAATTCGGTGCGGCGCACGAACGAGCTCCACAGTGGTTCGACGCGCGCCACGTACCGTCCCATGACCACCCACTTCAGTCCCGCGACCACGAGCACCACGGCGAAGCCGAACACGAGCGCGAGGGCGGGCACCGCGAGCACCATCTGCCACGCGTTCGCGCCCGACTCGGCGAGCGCCGACGCCGCGTTCAAGGTGAGGAACAGGGAGATCGCGAGGATCGAGGACGGAAGAACGATCCGCAGGGCTTCGATGGCGTACCGCGCTGCCAGCTGGCCGCGGCTCGGGACGAAGGTCTCCGCCTCGCTGAAGTTGTCGAACACCTCGCGGCGGGGCAGGTAGATGGACGGGCTGCCGAGCCATGACGTGCCCGAGGGCACGCCTGAGGGCGGTGGGACCGACCCGACCCCGAGCAGCGAGTTGTCGCCCATGTGGCTACCCGACGGCACGAAAGCGGCGTTGCCGACGAACGCGCGCCGCCCGATGGTCGTGGGACGGAAGGCCACGTGACTGTTGCAGTAGGTCGCGCTGCCGACGCTCGCCATGTCTGCCACAAACGACTCCTCGCCGATCGTCAGCAGATCCGGATCGATGTTGGCGATCGTGGAGATCTCCGCGCGCGGTCCGATCTTCGCGCCGAGACGACGCAGCCAGGGGGCCGTGTAGAGCGTCGAATAGATCGTGTTCGTCAGCAGGAGGCTGAGGGTCAGCAGCTTGTCGGCGAACCACTTCTCCACGCCCAGCTGTGAGCGCAGATGGTGGATCCCGACGGGCGTTGTCGGCAGCCCGAAGCGGCGCAGCGACAGGATGATCAGGCACGACGCACCGACGAACAGCGGTCCGGTGAAGAAGGTCGCGATCAGCGCTGCGCCGGAGTTGAACGACAGCATGATCCACCACACGAGGATGACCACCGGCAACATCGCGGCGAGCGGTGCGAACTCCAGCGCGACCAGGCCCCAGGCGAAGCGACTCTTCAACACCGAGGACCAGGTGACGGGCGCGTCGTCGCACTCCGCCATGATCTCGATGATCGGATCGTCCACCGCAGGAAGGGGGCCGACGGGAGAACCGCGCCAGACCGCCCGCGCCGGGATGGTCTGGCCGGGCAAGAGCGAGGACTGCTCACGCAAGACCGCTCGCTCGCCGACCTCACACGGGCCGACGAGCACGCAGTTGGCGCCGACGGTCGCGGTATCGCCGAGGCGGACAGGACCGATCGTCAGGCGCCCCGCCTCGAACTCGTAACCTTGCAAGTGGGTGGCGTATCCGACCGTCGCATTGTCGTCCAGGTGCACCATGCCGGGCAGCGCGATCAGCTCGGTGCCGATGTGGCATGCGCGACCGATGCGTGCCCCCGCGAGACGAAGGTAAGGGGCCGCGTAGGCCGAGCCGGCCAGATTGGCCATCGGCGAAAGCGCCATCGACTTGCCGACGAGCCATACCTGGAAGTGCGTCAGACCGTACAGGCGGTACTCCCCCGGGGTCAGCCGCCACCCGAACAGCCGGGCCACGACGAGGGGCAGCAGCCAGCGTTCGGCCAGGTAAGCGATCGGGAACACGAGGATGATCTGCTGCAGCATCACCGCGGAGGGCACGCCCTCATGCCACGCGTAGATGAGCGCGATGGGGGCGCTCGTGAGGGCAATGATCAGGAAGATGGCGAGGCACTGGGCGGCGGCGAACGCCGCGATCCGCCAGCCCGGGGCACGCGGCGCCCGCTCGCGGGTCGGGGCCGCCGGTCCGGCCGACGCGGCACGGGCCGCGCGCAGCGCGCGCACGTCGAGATGCTGGGCGAGCGATCGCACTGTGGGGTTCGCGTAGAGGTCGAGCACGGACATCGGCGCCCCGCGGGGATCCTTGCGCAGTCGCGAGGTGACGGTCGCGGCCGACAGCGAGTGGCCACCGAGATCGGCGAAGAAGTCGGCGTCCACCGACATCTGGTCCTCGTCGAGCTTGAAGATCGACGCCCACACCTCATGGACCCAGGTCTCCATGGGCGTCGCGGGCGCGACGACCTCGCCGGAGCCGCCGATCAGTCGCGGGGTGCTCGGGTCGGGCAGGGTCTTGCGATCGACCTTGCCGCTCGGCAGCATGGGCAGTTCGTCGACCCACTGCAGGTAGGACGGGACCATGTACGGCGGGAGCATGTCGCGGAGCTGGTCGTGCAGACGCGCCAGTCGGGTCGGCTCGAAGCGGTCGACGCCGCCATTCGGCACCAGGTACCCGGCCAGCTCGTCGCCGGTATCCGGAGATGTCAGGTGTTTGATGGCTGCGGTGTGCACGTCCGGCTCGCGCATCATCAGGCTTTCGATCTCGCCCAGGTCGACGCGGTGCCCGCGAATCTTCACCTCGGCGTCCGCGCGACCGAGGTACACGATTTCGCCGTCCTCCTGGACGCGCGCCAGGTCTCCGGTTCGGTAGATGCGCCCCTGCGCCGGGTCGGTCGGGTGGGCGATGAACCGGTCCGCCGTGAGGTCCGGGCGGTTGAGGTAGCCGTTGGCCACTCCGATCCCGCCGATGCACAGCTCGCCGTCCTCCCCCTGGGACACCGGCCGACGATGCTCGTCGAGGATGACCGCGGTGTAGGTCGGCACGGGGATCCCGATCGTGACCGGTCGGCCCGGCTCCAGGACGCCGACCGTGCAGGTCACGGTCGCCTCGGTGGGGCCGTACGTGTTCAGCATGCGTCGACCAGGGGCCCAGCGCTCGACGAGCTCCGACGGGCAGGCCTCCCCGCCGACCATCAAGCCGCGGATCGAGGGGATCGTGTGTTCCACGGTCGAGAGCACGGTCGGCACGCAGCAGAGCAAGGTGATCGCGTGGTCCTGCAGGAACGATGTGAGCCCGGCGCCGACGCGACGGCCGTCCGTCGGGCCGGCGACGAGCGTGGCGCCGACGGCCCAGGTCGGCCAGACCTCCTCGATCGCGAAGTCGAAGGAGATCGTCATCCCCTGGTAGACGCGGTCTGCGGGACGCACGTCGTACATCTCCGTGATGACATGCAGGAAGTTGCAGATGCTCGCCTGGCCGATGTCGACGCCCTTGGGGCGCCCGCTCGAGCCGGAGGTGTAGATGATGTAGGCGGTGGGATCGCCGTTTAGCGGCAGTTCGGGGCGCCCTGCGGGGGAGGCAGCGACCTGCTCGCGCGTGCGGTCCAGCAGCAGCGTGGCGGCCTTGACGTCGGCGACGATGTCGGCGAACTCCGAGGTCGTGACCAGCAGGTCGAGACCGGAGTCCTCGGCGAAGTACTCCACCCTGTCGGCCGGCGAGGACGGGTCGATCGGCACGAATGCCGCCCCCGTCTTCTGCACGCCCAGCAGCGTCACGTACATGTCGTACGAGCGCGGCACCAGGATCCCGATCCGTGCTCCCGGCTCCACATGGCGCGCCAGCAGATAGTTTGCGAGCCGGTTGGCAGCCTGGTCGAGTTCCGCGTACGTGGCGCGACCGCCCTCCCAGACCAGGGCGTCCGCATCCGGGCGACGGTCACACGTCACCTCGAAGTAGTGATGCATCCGCACCTGCAACGGCGGGCGGACCCCCGACCCGCCGACCGGACTCAGGCCTCCGCCCGCCCGCGCGTGGTCCACGGGCGTCAAGGCCGCAGTGGCGTGAACGTCGGGCGCAAGTCCCGCCATGGACATGTGATCGTTCGTGAGCTTCAGGTCAGCCGGGGAGGCCATTGATCGGCTCCCCGGCCCGTGATGGGCCCAGTCGGCGGTACCTCTGTCCCCATGCTCGATCGTGCTGGTCACACTGATTCCCCTTTGCTTCACCGAGTCCGCATCTCTCCCGAGGAGACGCGGTCGTCACTTCGACCATACGAACGCCTTGGACGAATGTCCAACGTAGAGTTACGCGTTCCTGAAGAGAGTGGCGTTGGGGCGCAGTCCAGGCCGGTCCACGGATCGAGGCATCTCCGCACGTCAGGTGCTTCGCCGGGACCCGAATCTGGGCGGGCACACCCCCCCTCCTTTGTGAAACCCGTCACATGGGCTTCGAGCCCGACGACTGTGAGAATTCCTTGGAGTGCGCAGCGTGACGCGGCCGCGGCGCCCGCCTCGGTCGCCCGAGTGACAGACTGACTCTGTGGAGCGCCGGGGCGTACGTGTCGTGTGGACCCGACCGGACCCGGCCATGACGCGCCGAGCCGGATCGTCTGGCCGCGACGTTGGCGTGAGAACGGCTCACGCTCGCCACCCGCTGGTGGTGGCGCTCGGTCGGGTCTTCCGTGCGCGGCTGGAGGTGCTGGACGCCCCCGCCGGCTACAGCGCGACGCTCGCGCGGGCGGTCCCGTCGCGGAGCGTACGTCGCGCCCAGGCGCGGGAAAGGCTCAGCCGAGTACGTGGATCCGCGGCACCCGGTGGGAGATCCGGCAGGTCACCTCGTACGGGATAGTCCCCAGCTCGATCGCCATATCCTCAGCCGAGATCGTCTCCGTACCGTCGCGGCCGATCAGGACCACGCGGTCCCCCGCGGCCACCGACGCGTCGGTCCCGGCGTCGACCATGAGCTGGTCCATGCATACGCGCCCGACGATCGGAACGCGCCGGCCGCCCAGCAGCACGTGGCCCGCGTTCGACAGGTGCCGGTCATAACCGTCGCCGTACCCGACGGGCAGCGTCGCGATCACCGTGTCACGGGGCGCGACCCAGGTCCGCCCATAGCTCACCGACGTGCCCGCCGCCACCTTCTTCACGAACGACACGCGTGTCACCCATGACAATCCTGGGAGGAGCTCGACGGTGTGCGGCGTGGTGGGGTCGGGATAGCTCCCGTATGCCATGATCCCGGGGCGCACCATGTCCAGCCACGAGTCGGGGTGGCCCAAGATACCTCCCGAGTTCGCGCAGTGCGCGGGGACCGAGCGACCGAGGGCCTGCTCTACATGGGAGCAGCATGCGGCGAAGCGGGCGATCTGGGCCGCGGTGAACTCGTCCTGGTCCGGGACGTCACTGACCGGGAGGTGCGTCATGAGCCCGTCGAGCGACAGCGCCGGGCAGTCGCGCTCGATGAAGCCCGCGAGCGCGGGAGCCTCCCCGGGCGGGCAGCCGATCCGTCCCATCCCGGTGTCGACCTTGAGGTGAACACGTGCGCTCAGTCCGCGCCCGGCGCATACCTGTTGCAGCGTTTCGATCCCATCGCGGTCGCACACGACGAGCGCGATGTCCGCCCGGACGGCCACGACCATCTCCCCGCACACGTCCGGGCCGAACGTCGCCGACAGCTTGAGAATCGGCGCGTCGATCCCAGCCTCGCGCAGCTCCAGCCCTTCGGGCACGGTGGCGACACCGAGCCAGTCGGCCACTCCCGCCGCGACCGCAGCCCGCGCGACGTCGACGGCCCCGTGCCCGTAACCGTCGGCCTTGACCGCGAACAAGATCTGTCGGTCGGGACCGACGCGCTCGCGCACTGTGCGGAGGTTGGCCACGATGTTGGCGAGGTGCACGCGTATCTGGGTCTGGTAAAGCGTCGTGTCGTCGCGGGACGCCTGGTCGGCGCCTCCGTCGGGCGGGCGGGCGGGCACCGTTCAGCCCGTCGCGTTCTTGGTCGCTGCGGCTACTTTCGCCGCGGCCTTCATCGCTTGCTTGTGCGCGCGGACCCTGGCCAGCGAGTCGGCGTCGACGATGTCGGCGACGGAGCGAAACCCTGGTTGTCCATAATCTCCCGCTGCCTTTTCCCAGCCGGGCGGAGTGATGCCCCGTTGCTTGCCGAGGAGGGCGACAAAGATGCGGGCCTTCTGCTCACCGAAGCCAGGTAGCCCCTTGAGGCGCCGGAGCAGCTGCGCTGCGTCGTCGGTGTCCCACACTGTCGCCGCGTCACCGTGGTACTTCTCGACGAGCAGCCCGCACAACGCCTGGGCCCGTTGTGCCATCGAGGTCGGGTAACGGTGCAGCGCCGGTGGGGTGCGGAACCACGCCTCCATCTGCGCGGGCTCGGCCGACGCGATCGCGGTCGCGTCGAGGCGGTCGACGCCCATCCGCGCGGCGAGATCGGCTGGCGAGGTGAACGCCTTTTCCATCGTCACCTGCTGGTCGAGCATCATGCCGAGCAGGAGGGCCAGCGGGTCGCGCTCGAGCAAGTTGTTGGCGGCGTCGGTGATGGCCAGGTGCATGGCGACAGCCTAGGCTCGCCAGTGCGGGTCTCGTCCGAGGAGGGCCAGGAGGCGCCCGAACGGGTCGGGTCCGTCGTAGGCCACTGGTGAGGCGAAGATCCCGGCCGTCGCATGCTCACGGATACGCGGCGCTTCGTAGGTGAGTGCGTCGTCCACCGCCGGCGGTATGGGCAGGTAGAGCAGCCCGGCGCTGCGGCCGATGTCCCAGCCGTGGACCGTCAGGTCGAGAAGCATCTGGTGGGCGTACTCGTCCACGGCCATGGGGCCCACCGTCGTGTGGACTGAAGCGGCAGGGTCGGCCTGAGCCCAGGCGATCATCGACGCGCTCACCGCCCGCCGCCACGACCCGACGGGGTCCTCGCCGAGCAGGTCCCCGACGTAACGGTCGCCGACCTCCTCCAGGGTCTGGCCTCTGAGCAGATCAGGGGCCCAGAGGTGTTCGCAGACCAGGTGGTTCAGCACATCGCGGACGGTCCAGCCGGCGCACGGCGAGGGCTCCGCCCATTGCTCGGGCCGCACCGCGCCCACCATCGACGTGACGATACGGGCGGCGTCGGGCAGCAGCGCGATCGTCGGGTGGTGGCTCACGGGCACTCCCCTTCGAAGGATCGGGTCACGCCTCCGACTTCTGATCGTACGCTCGACACGCCCATCCAGCGCGATGGCGTCGCGGCGCGGCCTCGAGTGAGGTGACCCATCAGCAACCGAGAGGGACAGACGTCGCGTGGCGACTCACCTGGCCGTCATGGACAGCCCGACGCACGTGCACGTCCTCCGGTCTGAGGACCTCGATGGCACCCACGAGCGACTACGGGCCGACGTCATCCAGGTCGAGCGGCGGGCGCTGGTCGCCGTCCGTGAGTGCACCTACACTGGAGGTCCTTCTTCCTTCACGGACGAACGGACGATGGCGCATGGTTACTGCTGCCAGCAAAAGATCCCTGTCGGCCGCGTCGAAGAGCGCGGTGCGTCCCCTCGTGTGGGAGTCGTGGGCGCGTGCCCGTCGCCGCTTCGCGAGCCCGGAGTGCGCGGCAGCTCAGCTCGTTCTTGACGGCGAGGAGTTGAGCCGCCTCCGGCAGCAGCACGAGCTCGTCGTGATCATGCCCGTCATCCGGCGGCTTCTCATCGAGCCGTGCACGGGCGCCGGCCTCGTCGTCGCCGTGGGGGACGCCCTCGGGCGGCTTCTGTGGGTCGAGGGCGACCGCGCCACGCGACGCCGCGCCGAGGGCATGCTGTTCGCCCCCGGCGCTGACTGGTCGGAAGACGTCGTCGGAACGAATGCACCCGGAACCGCGCTGCTCCTGCGCGGCGGCGTGCAGATCGCCGGCGCCGAGCACTTCAGTCCCTCGGTCCAGCGGTGGAGTTGCACTGCAGTCCCGCTGCTCGACCCGGCCACCGGGACGCCGTTCGGCGTCGTCGACATCACCGGCGGGTCGGCCGCGGTCGCCCCGCACTCCCTCCCTCTGGTCTACGCAGCCGTCGCCGCTGCCTTGACCGAACTCGCCGTCGCGCAGCTGCGGGGCTCCAATCCCGGGGGCCTCAGCACGCCGATCGCCACGAACCCGGCGGTCTCGGCGGGTAGCGTCGGCCTGCACGTGCTCGGCCGCCGCGGGGCGCTGCTGCGCGTCGGTAGTGACCAGGTCGAGTTGAGCCTGCGGCACTCCGAAATACTCACGGTGCTGGCACTTCATCGCGACGGGCTCACGGCGGGCGAACTCGCGACCCAGGTCAATCCCAACCTCACCGAGACGACGCTGCGGGCAGAACTGGTGCGACTTCGCCACCTCCTCACGGGAGTCGTATTCGGGCTGGCGCTCGGCTCGCGACCCTACCGCTTCCTGACACCGCCACGCGTGGACGCGCTCGAGGTCCTACGTCTGCTGGACAAGGGGGCGCACCGCCAGGCGCTGCACGCCTACCACGGCTCGGTCCTGCCGGTGTCGGAGTCTCCGGGCATCATCCGCCTGCGCGACCGCGTCGGGCACAGGCTGCGGGACGCCGTACTGGCCGATGCGTCGATCGACGTGCTCCTGACCTACGTTTCACTGCCGGAGACCGAGTTCGACGTCGAGGCCCGTCTGGCACTTCTGCGCCGTCTGCCGGCCCGTTCACCAAAACGCGCCGCGCTCGTCGAGCAGGTGGAACACATCGAGTCCGTACTACGGTGAGGCGCCTACCGACAGGCTGATGGGGTGGTGCCGCCGACCATGCATGGCGCCACCCGACACCCCTGGGCGACATCTGGGTCGGGGACGTGACGGTCATCACGTGTGCAACGAGGTTGCAACGTTTCCGGTCATACGGTTTTGCCACGTTCTTCCCGGCAGCACCCACGATACGAAGATCAACGGAGGCAGTGATGACCGTCTACGCTCAGCCCGGCACCTCGGACAGCCCCGTCATAGTACAGGACACCTACGGGCATTTCATCGGAGGCGACTGGGTCGACCCGGTGTTGGGTGAGTATTTCGACAACGTCACCCCGGTGACCGGACAGGTTTTCACGCGGATCGCGCGCGGGACGGCCGCCGATATCGATGCCGCGCTGGACGCGGCCCACGGCGCTGCGCCGTCGTGGGGGGCGACGTCACCGGCCGAACGCGCGCTTGTCCTGCTCAAAATCGCTGATCGTCTCGAGGCTCACCTCGAGGAGCTCGCCATTGCGGAGACCTGGGACAACGGCAAGGCGGTGCGCGAGTGCCTCGCTGCCGACGTCCCGCTTGCCGTGGACCACTTCCGCTACTTCGCCGGCTGCATCCGAGCTCAGGAGGGCGGCATCAGCCAGATCGACGAGGACACGGTCGCCTACCACTTCCATGAGCCGCTCGGCGTCGTCGGCCAGATCATCCCGTGGAACTTCCCCATCCTGATGGCGGTGTGGAAGCTCGCGCCGGCTCTGGCCGCAGGCAACTGCGTCGTCCTCAAACCGGCCGAGCAGACGCCCTGGTCGATCCTCAAGGTGTTCGAGATCATCGGCGACCTACTGCCCCCGGGCGTCGTCAACATCGTCAACGGCTTCGGCCTCGAAGCCGGTAAGCCCCTGGCCAGCTCGCCACGCATCGCCAAGATCGCCTTCACCGGCGAGACGACGACGGGCCGGCTCATCATGCAGTACGCGAGCCAGAACATCATCCCCGTCACTCTGGAACTCGGCGGCAAGAGCCCCAACGTCTTCTTCGCAGACATCGCCGACGAGCGAGACGATTTCTACGACAAGGCCCTCGAAGGGTATGCGATGTTCGCGCTGAACCAGGGCGAAGTCTGCACCTGTCCGTCCCGTGCGCTGGTGCAGGAGTCGATCTACGACACCTTCGTCGCCGACGCCGTGGACCGCGTCAAGGCGATCACGGCAGGTGACCCGCTGGACACCGACACGATGATGGGCGCCCAGGCCAGCTGCGACCAGTTCGAGAAGATCATCTCCTACCTGAAAATCGGTCGTGAGGAAGGAGCCAAGGTCCTCGTCGGCGGCGGGCCCGCCCAGTTGGAGGGCGACCTGGGCGGCGGTTACTACATCCAGCCCACGATCTTCCGTGGTGAGAACTCCATGCGGATCTTCCAAGAGGAGATCTTCGGGCCCGTCCTGTCGATGACGACGTTCACCGACGAGGCCGAAGCGCTCCAGCTCGCCAACGCAACCCAGTACGGTCTCGGCGCCGGCGTCTGGACCCGCGACATCCACACGGCCTACCGGATGGGCCGCGGCATCAAAGCGGGTCGGGTATGGACCAACTGCTTCCATACCTATCCTGCCCACGCCGCGTTCGGTGGGTACAAGCAGTCCGGCATCGGTCGCGAGAACCACAAGATGATGCTGGAGCACTACCAGCAGACCAAGAACATGCTCGTCTCGTACAGCCCCAGCAAGCTCGGCTTCTTCTAGACCCCCACGACACGATCAGGAGCAGACCATGAGCACGATGCACGCCGCAGTCGTCACCGATTTCGGGGCTCCCTTGACCGTCAGAGACGAGCAGGTCCCAAATCCAGGCCCAGGGCAGGCCCTCGTGAAACTCCTCGCGACCGGGGTCTGCCACACCGATCTGCACGCCGCCCAGGGCGACTGGCCCGTCAAGCCATCGCCTCCGTTCATCCCCGGCCACGAAGGGGTCGGCCACGTCGTCGCGTTGGGCCCCAACGTCACGGACCTGACCGTCGGCGACCTCGTAGGCAACGCCTGGCTGTGGTCGGCGTGCGGCGCCTGCGAGTACTGCCGGACCGGCTGGGAGACGCTGTGCGAAAAGCAGAAGAACAGCGGGTACGTCATCGACGGCAGCTTCGGTGAGTACATGCTCGTTGACGCCCACTTCGCCGCGCGGATCCCCAAGGGTTCCGATCCGATGGAGGTCGCCCCGATTCTGTGCGCCGGGCTCACCGTCTATAAGGGTCTCAAGGTGACCGACACCCGACCCGGTCAGTGGGTCGTCATTTCCGGAATCGGCGGGTTGGGTCACCTCGCAGTCCAATACGCCGTCGCCATGGGAATGCGTGTGGCTGCGGTGGACGTCGCCGACGACAAGCTGCGACTCGCGCGCTCCCTGGGCGCCGAGGTCTGCATCAACGCCAGCGAGGGTGACCCCATCACGATGGCCCAGGAGCAGATCGGCGGTGCCCACGGTGTCGTCGTCACCGCCGTCCATCCCTCGGCGTTCGAGCAGGCCATCGGGATGGCGCGTCGGGGCGGCACGATCGTGTTCATCGGCTTGCCGCCGGGTGACTTCCCCGCGTCCATCTTCGACATCGTCCTGCGTGGCCTGACCGTCCGCGGGTCGATCGTGGGCACCCGACAGGACATGGTCGAGGCTCTCGACTTCTATGCCCGTGGCAAGGTCAAACCCACTGTGCATGGGCGCCGACTGGACGAGATCAACGACGTCTTTGCGGAGATGCGCGAGGGCAGGATCGACGGGCGGATGGTTATCCGGTACTGACTTTTTCTGCTTCGCGCCCGAAGGAACTCGCCGGCCCGCCATCGCACCTGGGTGGCGGGCCCGCGGGTGGAACCCAGCGACCGGGTCGAGGACGGACGGACACCCGCTGCGACCATCGCGAACGGCTCAGCATCAGGGCGTCACGGTCCGAGGTCAGCCGAGGGCGGATTCGTGGGCTCTGCGCACCGCCTCGCCGTGGCTGGCTTCGATTCGATCCGCGTATACCGCGAACGTCTCCCCCGCGTCGGGCGACGGAAAGTCAAGGTCGGCCACCTCATCGCGGCCGCGGCCCTCCAGCCCCCCGGTACGCCCCGCGAACCTCCACAACAGGTAGCCGGGCATCTGCTCGGAGTCCCACCCCGGTGACGTGGTCTCCTCGACCGGCACGTCGTCGAAGGCGTCCCAGGGCACGTCGTGGTGATCGGCAAGGTCTTGGGGGTCGATGAGGCCCGCCGACAGTGCGGCCCGCACGACCTGAGAGGGAGACCAGACATTGTGCGCCACCGTGCCGCGTACCCGATCATCCGAATCGTTGAGCAACCCCGCCAGGACGGCGGGAGGCGTCGCGCGGGCCATGGCGGCCGCCGCCCGGTCCGCGGCGTCCGGGGAGTCCGCCAGCATGGAGAGCACGCCCACCGGGGCGTGCGGGTGGCCTTGAGCGTAGAAGGCCGCCGACCCGGGGCGCTCGGTGAGTACCCACCCGAGCAACGCAGGATCACAGGCCGGATCGGCCAGCGCGCGCCGCGCGTAGTCGGGATCGCGGCGTACTCGCTGCGCGTCGGTCCATGATGCGACGTCGGGCTCCGCGCCGGTGACGATGCTGATCAGCTCGTCGAGTTCGGCGGCGGTGCATCCCCCGGGAGAGGACCAGCCCGGGATGTCGACAGGCTCGTCGCCCGCAACCTTCTCCCGCAGGCGCCACAACACGGCAACCACGTCGCTCCCGTCCCGGAGCATGGCGGCACGATAGGACTGCCACACCGGCCCATCGCCACCTCGCGGCAGGACCAGGTCGGGATCGTCGCACGGGTGGAAGCCGCCCCTCACCGCGCGGCGCCCGTCAGACGTTGAATCCGAGGGCACGCAGCTGCTCACGGCCGTCGTCGGTGATCTTGTCGGGACCCCACGGCGGCATCCACACCCAGTTGATCGTGTGGCTCCTCACCAGTCCCATCAGCACGTCCGCCGTCTGGTCCTCGATCACGTCGGTGAGCGGGCACGCGGCCGACGTGAGCGTCATGTCGATGACGGCGTGGCCGTCGTCCAGGTGCACCCCGTAGATGAGTCCCAGGTCGACCACGTTGATACCCAGTTCGGGGTCCACCACGTCGCGCAGTGCCTCCTCGACGTCGGCCACACTCACGGGGGTCGTCCCAGGGGCAGTTGTCTCCTCGATCATCGCGTCTCCTCCGCAGGCACAGTGGACAGGTCAGCGCCCGCGCGAGCGAGGGCGTCGGTCAGGGCGGCCCACGGCAGCAGGGCGCACTTCACGCGTGCCGGGTACTGAGCCACTCCCGCGAGAGCCACCCCGTCGCCGATGACCTCTTCGTCGCCAGGATCCTGGCCTCGGGAGGTCAGCATCGCCTTCATCGCGGCGTAGGTGTCCATCGTCTCGGCGAGGCTGTGCCCTCGACATTCTTGGGCGAGGATCGAGGCTGAAGCCATCGAGATGGAGCAGCCGATCGCGTCGTAGCTGACATCGGCCAGCACGGCCTGCGGCCCCGCCGTGAAGTCGTCCAGGTGCACGCGCAACGTCACCTCATCACCGCAGGTGGTGTTGACGTGATGCACCTCCGCCTCGTACGGCTCCCGCAGCCCGGCGTGCTGCGGGTGCTTGCTGTGGTCCAGGATGAGCTCCTGGTAGAGATCCATCACACCTCCAGATGGAACGTCGCGGGCACGGTGTCGAGCGCCCGCAGCAGCGTATCGACCTCACCCGGCGTGTTGTACGGGCCGAAGCTGGCGCGCGTCGAGGCGGTGAGCCGCAAGGCGCGGTGCAACGGCGCGGCGCAGTGGTGCCCGACGCGCACCTCGACCCCCGCATCGTCCAACACCTGGCCGACGTCGTGTGGGTGCACACCCTCGACGACGAAGGCGACCGCGCCGGAGTGGTCGGCCGCCTTGCCGGGGCCGAGCACGCGGACCCACGGACGCTGTTCGAGGCCTTCGATGAGCCGGTCCCCGAGCGCGCGCACATGCGCCTCGACCCGGTCCATGCCGAGGTCGGCCAGATAATCGCAGGCGGCGGCCAGACCGATGACCTGCGGCGCGGCTGGCACCCCGGGTTCGTACTTGGCGGGCGGCTCCAGATAGGTGGAGCCCTCCATGCGCACGACCTTGATCATCGACCCGCCGGTCAGGAACGGCGGCAGGGCCTCCAGCAGGTCGTAGCGCCCCCACAGCACCCCGAGCCCGAGCGGGCCGAGCATCTTGTGCCCGGAGAAGGCGAGGAAGTCCACCCCCAGCTCGGTCACGTCAATCGGAAGGTGCGGTACGGACTGACATGCGTCGAGCACCGTCAGCGCGCCCACGTCCCGGGCGCGGGCCACGAGCCGCTGCACGGGAGTGGTCGAGCCGAGGACGTTGGACACGTGCGTGAAAGCGAGGACCTTCGTGCGCCCGGACACGATCCGGTCGATATCGGTCAGATCGAGGCGGCCCTCCTGCGTGACGGGCAGCCACCGGAGCGTGGCCCCCGTCCGTTGGCAGAACTCCTGCCAGGGCACCAGGTTGGCGTGGTGCTCCAGCTCCGTGACGCAGACTTCGTCCCCAGGCCGGATCCGCAGCCGACGGGCGAGCTCCAGGTCGGTCGCGGCCACCGCGTCCAGGGCGCCTGGGGCCTGCGCGTTGCTCAGCACATAGGTGATCAGGTTGAGGGACTCGGTGGCGCTCTTGGTGAAGATGACCTCGCGCGCGGGGGCGCCGATGAAGGCGCCGATGCGCTCCCTGGCCGCCTCGTAGAGATCCGTGCCGCCCTCAGAGAGCTGGTGCGCCCCACGGTGGACAGCCGCGTTCAGAGTCTCGTAGAAGTTTCGCTCCGCGTCGAGGACTTGGCGTGGCTTCTGAGATGTGGCGCCCGAGTCCAGGTACGTCAACGGCGCACCGAACCGCAGCGTCCGCCCAAGGATCGGGAAGTCCGCACGGATCCGCCGCAGCTCTTCCTCGCTGAACGGACGGGCGTCGACAGCGCGCGGCAGGACGGCGGTTTCCGGCGTGTCCCTGACAGTGGCGGACATCACAGCTTCGCCGCCAGGAACCGGTCGTAGCCGTTCTCCTCCAGCTCGTCGGCCAGCTCGGGGCCACCTTCCTCCACGAAGCGCCCGTCGATGAAGACATGCACGAAGTCCGGCTTGATGTACCGCAAGATCCGCGTGTAATGGGTGATGAGCAGGATACCGAGGTGGTTCGTCTCCTTGGCGCGGTTCACGCCCTCGGAGACGACGCGCAACGCGTCGACATCGAGGCCCGAGTCCGTCTCATCGAGGACGGCGATCTTGGGCTTGAGTAGTTCCATCTGCAGGATCTCGTGCCGCTTCTTCTCCCCGCCCGAGAAGCCGGCATTGACGTCCCGCTCGGCGAACGAGGGGTCTATCTTGAGGTCGGCCATGGCCTTCCTGAGATCCTTGACCCAGGTGCGCAGCTTCGGGGCCTGCCCATCGACTGCCGTCTTCGCCGTGCGCAGGAAATTCGTGACCGACACGCCAGGCACCTCGATCGGGTACTGCATCGCGAGGAACAGGCCCGCACGGGCACGCTCGTCGACGCTCATCGCCAGGACGTCCTCGCCGTCGAGAGCGACGCTGCCGGAGGTCACCGTGTACTTAGGGTGGCCCGCAATGCTGTACGCGAGGGTTGACTTGCCGGATCCGTTGGGGCCCATGACCGCGTGGGCCTCGCCGGAGTTGACGGTCAGGGTGACCCCACGCAGGATCTCTTTCGGGCCGTTCTCGGTCTCGACACTCACGTGCAGGTCACGGATTTCGAGGCTGGACAACTGGGTTCTCCTCAGACTGGTGGTGGCGCGAGAGTTGTGTGGCGTTCGTCGTGTCGCGTGGCGCGAGTCCCGGTGGGCGGCGTCAGCCGCGCTCAGCGCTCTGTGCGGTGTTGGCGGGACTCGTGACGTCGACCAGCACGTCGTCGCCGTCGATCCGAAGCGGGTAGACGTAGATGGCCGCGGTCGCGGGCGGCGCCTTGGGCTCGCCGGTGGTGAGATCGAACGTCGCCCCGTGCAGCCAGCAGCCGACCCGGTTGCCGACAACCCGCCCGTCGGAGAGCTTCACGTTGGCGTGGGTGCACTCGTCTTCCACGGCATGCAACTCCCCGTCGGCGTCGCGGACGAGGGCGACTTTCGTGCCCGCGAGCGCGAAGCCTTTGATCTGCTTGTCACCCGGCAGATCCTTCGTGGTGCAGATGCGCGTGAAGTTCACGGCCGTCCCTCTCTCGTCTGCGCCGCCGTCTCGTCGCCGGGCGCGTCGCCCGTGAGGATCGGTGAGACGGGCCCAAGCGACACCGCGAGCTCGTCGTCGATGGCGGCCATGAGGTGCTCGGACACCTTCGGTACACCGATCCGCTCGACGATCTCCGCGAAGAACGCGCGCACCACCAGCCGACGGGCCTCGTCCTGCGGGATGCCGCGGGACATCAGGTAGAACAGCTGTTCGTCATCGAAGCGGCCGGTCGCACTGGCGTGGCCGGCGCCCACGATCTCGCCCGTCTCGATCTCCAAGTTCGGCACCGAGTCGGCGCGCGCGCCCTCGGTGAGCACGAGGTTGCGGTTGAGCTCGTACGTGTTCGTGCCCTCGGCGCCCGCCCGGATCAGCACGTCGCCGACCCACACGGTGTGGGCGCTTTCGCCCTGCAGGGCGCCCTTGTAGACGACGTGCGAGCTGCACCGGGGCGCTTCGTGGTCGACGAACAGGCGGTGCTCCAGGTGCTGCCGATCGTCGGCGAAGTAGACTCCGAGCCCCTCGTAGTGCCCGCCCGGCCCGTCGTACGTCGCGGTCGCGTCGACGCGTACGATCCCACCGCCGAGGGATACGACGATGTGCTTGCAGGTGGCATCGCGCCCGATGCGTACGTGTTGGCGGGACAGGTGCACCGTGGTGTCGTCCCACTCCTGCACGCTCACCAGCGTGAGGGAGGCGCCGTCGCCGACGATGACCTCGACGTTGTCGGCGAGTGTCGCGGATCCCGTGTGCGCGAGCACCACCGTGGCGCGGCCGAACGGCTCGGCGACGATCAACAGATGCTCGGCGGTCGGCGCCGAAGCGCCCGCCCCGGTGCGCCGGACCACCAACGGCTCGGCGATGTCAGCCTCGCGCGGCACGGTCACGCAGAGCACTTGGGCCGCGGCCTCCCAGGCCCGCGCGCTCGGCCGGTCCTCGGGCACCAGGCGACTCCCACCGACCCGCGGATCGGACGCGTCGAGGGTCTCCACCTGGAAGGACCCGGGCGACTCGATAGCCGTCGTGACTCCGCCCGCGCAGAACGCCTCGTCCTGGTCCATTCCCCGCAGCCGGTCCATCGGGGTAAAACGCCACTCCTCCTCGCGCCCGGTCGGGTGAGCGAAGTCGGCGGCGGCGTACGAGGCGCCACGATCAGCACGGGAGAGCGGGACGAACGTCTCGCGCTCCCCCTGCTGATCAGTCTGGTCGTCGGTCACGACGGGCATCAGCCCACGGCTCCTTCCATCTGCAGCTCGATGAGGCGGTTCAGCTCCAGGGCGTATTCCATCGGCAGTTCACGCGCGATGGGCTCGACGAAGCCGCGCACGATCATCGCCATCGCCTCCTCCTCAGTCATGCCGCGGGACATCAGGTAGAACAGTTGGTCGTCGCTGACCTTGGACACGGTCGCCTCGTGGCCCATCTGGACGTCGTCCTCACGGACGTCGACGTACGGGTACGTGTCCGAGCGGCTCACGTTGTCCACGAGCAGCGCGTCGCAGCGGACCGTCGACTTGCTGCCGACCGCGCCCTCCATGATCTGGACGAGGCCGCGATAGCTGGTCCGGCCGCCGCCGCGCGCCACAGACTTGCTGACGATCGAACTGGACGTGTACGGCGCGGCGTGCACCATCTTCGCGCCGGCGTCCTGGTGCTGGCCCTCGCCCGCGAACGCGATCGACAGCGTCTCGCCGCGCGCGTGCTCCCCCATGAGGAAGACGGCCGGGTACTTCATCGTCACCTTGGAGCCGATGTTGCCGTCGACCCACTCCATCGTCGCGCCCGCCTCGCAGGTCGCACGCTTGGTGACGAGGTTGTAGACGTTGTTCGACCAGTTCTGGATCGTCGTGTAGCGCACGCGGGCGCCCTTCTTCACGATGATCTCCACGACCGCCGAGTGCAGCGAGTCCGAGGAGTAGATCGGCGCGGTGCAGCCCTCGACGTAGTGCACGTACGAGCCCTCGTCCGCGATGATCAGCGTCCGCTCGAACTGGCCCATGTTCTCGGTGT
>JBDTWM010000038.1:0-22893 GCA_040006675.1 Dermatophilaceae bacterium
CTCTCCGTCCCGGGGAAGTGGCCTGCCGCGGAAGGTCACGGCCGGCTGGCCGACCCCGACGTTGCAGTGTCTCTCACCGGATATCCGGCGCCCACCCACGCCCTGACCAGCGGCGAGTGGTTCACCTTGTGGCGGATCGACTGGTTGTGGCTTGCGGTCGCGCTGTTGGGGATGGGTCTGTACGCGGCAGGCCAGATCCGGCTGTATCGACGCGGCGACGCCTGGCCCTGGGGGCGGACCGTCGCCTGGATGGCGGGCTGGTTGCTGTTCGTCTGGACGACGTCGGGAAGCATCGGAATCTATGGGAAAGTCCAGTTCTCGTTGCACATGCTGATGCATATGTTGCTCACGATGGGCATCCCGGTCTTCCTCGCCCAGGGTGCGCCGCTCACCCTTGCGGCCCGCGCTCTGACCGCCCGGCGCGACAAGACGATGGGGCCGCGGGAGATCATGCTGGCCGCGGCCCACTCGCGGTGGCTGAACTTCATGTGCAACCCGATCGTCGCGTCCGTCAACTTCGCGGGCAGCCTCTACGTCTTCTATTTCACGGGCTTGTTCGAGCTGGCCTTGAGGACCCACACCGGGCACGTCGCGATGATTGTTCACTTCATGCTCGCCGGCTACGTTTTTTGCTGGTCCCTGATCGGCGTCGATCCCGGTCCCACGCGCTGGCCGCCGTCGCTGCGCCTCGTCGCGCTCTTCGCCACGATGAGCTTCCACGCGTTCTTTGGGGTCACGCTGATGTCGACGACCACGCTGCTCGCGGGAGATTTCTTCCGCGCCCTGTCTCTGCCCTGGGTGGGCAACCTGCTGGCCGACCAGCACGCGGGTGGCGGGATCACCTGGGGAGTCGGCGAGATGCCGATGCTCTACCTCGCCTTGATGACCACGCTGACGTGGATGCACGCCGACGAACACGACGCCAGACGACTGGATCGACAGGCCGAGCGCGACCATGGCGCCGCGCTGGAGGCGTACAACGACGAACTCGCCCGACGCGCCGACGAGATGCGTCGCGCCGAGGACCACTGGCGGGCCGCGCACCGACGATGACCTGCGCTGACCTGCGCCAGAGGTGAGGAGCTCGGAATGCGGGTGACGCTGCTGCAAGTGGCGTTCGACGACGACGAGCCGCTAGAGGGCCGACGGGAACGGGTGGCCGCCCTGGTCCGTCGGCACGGTGCCGGTGCCGACCTGGTCGTCCTGCCGGAGCTGTGGTGGGTGGGGGCTTTCGCGGCGCGGACCTGGGCCGGACGCGCGGAGGCGCTGGACGGGTCGACGCGCACGGCCATGGCGTCGGCCGCCCGAGACGCGGGCTGCGTGTTGCACGCCGGGTCGATCATCGAACGCGCCGACGACGGGACGATCGGCCCGGGCGGCGGGGAGGGGCTGTACAACACATCGCTGATCCTGGACGCCGAGGGCCGACTGCTCACGACGTACCGCAAGATCCACACGTTCGGGGCGGCCGGGCTCGAAGCGGAACTCCTGGCGGCCGGGGTGGATCCGGTCACCTGCGACCTGCCGGGTCGGGAGCGGCTGCGAGTGGGGCTCGCGACCTGTTACGACCTCCGGTTCCCGGAACTGTTCCGGCTGCTGACCCGTCGGGGCGCGCAGGCATTGATCGTCCCGGCGGCCTGGCCGCTCGAGCGCGCCGCGACGTGGACACTGCTGCTGCGCGCCCGCGCCATCGAGAACCAGGCGTACGTCCTGGGCTGCGGCGCGGCGGGCGCCGACGGCAAGACCCAGATGGCCGGTGCCAGCGTCGTGGTCGGCCCGACCGGCGACGTGCTGGCGCAGGCGGGAGCTGGCGAGCAGGTGCTGACCTGCGAGATCGACGCATCAGAGGTGGATCGGGCCCGCGCCGCTTTCCCGGTCCTGGCCGACCGTCGCCTCACGACGTGCTGACATGGTGAGGCGTCATCGCTGGTCGTCGTCGCTGGTCGACGCGGTGCCGGTCGCCTCAGCCGCCGGATAGGCCCCACGCGGTGGCCAGGAGCTCGTACGACCGTCGGCGCAGCGCCGGATCCCAGGTGTACGTCGTCGTGATGACCTCGTCCAGGTCGTGCTCGGCGACGATCGCTTCCAACTGGGCCACGACCTCATCGGGGGTGCCGATCGCCCGCACCGACTGGGCGCCGCGGATCGCCGCGGCGAGCCGGCCCGGCAGCGTGTCCAGGAAACCCGCCTGCGGCGGATCCAGGGGCCCGATAGCACCTGAGTGGATCCGATAGCCGAGCTGCTGCCCGGTCGTCGAGAGCAGATCCGCCTCCGCCGTGGTGGGCGCCACCAGCACGTTCACGCCCGCAGACACGTACGGCGCCGCCACCTGCGCGGTCGGGGCGTCCGCACGGAAGTGCGCGCGGTAGTGCGCGATCGCCTGCCCGAACGCCTGCGGCGCAAAGTGCGACGCGAACACGAACGGCAACCCCAACAGCGCGGCGACGCTCGCCCCGCCGAGCGAGCTGCCGAGCATCCACAACGGCACGTTGGTGCCTTCGCCAGGCAACGCGCGCACCCGGCGACGGCCCGCCTCAGGCGGATCGGACAGGTATTCGTGCAGGTCGGCGACGTCGCGGGCGAACGTGTCCAACTCGCCGGTACCTCGCCGCAGGGCCGCCGCCGTGATCGGGTCCGTGCCCGGCGCGCGCCCGAGGCCGAGATCGAACCGGTCGCCGTACAGCGTGGCGAGCGTGCCGTAGTACTCCGCGACCATCAGCGGCGCGTGGTTGGGCAGCATGACCCCGCCAGAGCCGAGGCGGATCCGCGACGTGTGTTCGGCGAAGTGAGCAAGGACCAGGGCCGTCGCGCTCGACATGAACGCGTCGGTGTTGTGGTGCTCGGCGACCCAGAGCCGCGCGTAGCCGCACCGGTCCGCGACCCGAGCCAGCTCGGTGCTGTCGCGCAGGGCCTGGCGGGCGTCACCGCCCGCCGACACGGGCACGAGGTCGAGGATCGACAGCGGCACTCGGCCGGGGGCGTGGGCAGTGATCGCGACGTCGGAGCGGGTCATGACCTCGACGCTATCCCGGGCTCGAAGGTCATGGGCGCTCGCGCGTGAGGATGAGCGCAGGATCCCTGGTCACGGTCGGCCTGAGCCGCGCCTTAGGCTGGTCGATGCTCCGGCGACGGCGAAGCCGGTACGGGTGAGAGGTAGGCGCGTGGGCCTGGGGTTGGCGTTCTTGACGGCGGGCGCGTTCCTTCGTTTCGTGCTCGGGCGGTATCAGGAGATCCACGGCGCCTATGACGCGTGGGGCTCCCTGCTCATGCTCCTCGGCGTCGCGTCGATGGCCGCGTCGATCCTGCGCTGGCGGTTGGGCACGCCGCGGCTCGTGCGCCGCGACCGCGCGGGAGACCCGAGCGGGCACGCAGGTGAGGGGCCCGCCGGGAGGCGGCATTGATCAGAAGGATTCCTCGGGGACCTCCATCAGCGCGTTGTCGCTCGCCTCGGCGATCGCTCGCTCACTGGCGATCCGCGGCAGGACCGTGCGCGCGAAGAACCGCGCCGCCGCGACCTTGCCGGTGTAGAACGCCTTGTCCGCACCTGTCGCCCCAGCGGCCAACTTCTCCAGCGCGACACCGGCCTGGAGCAGCAGCAGCCAGCCGATCACCACGTCGCCCGCGGCCATCAGCAACCGGGTCGTGTTCTGGCCGACCTTGTAGAGGTTCGTGGCGTCCGCGGCCTCGCCGGCCGTGCGCGGGTCCGAGGCCATCGCGGCCCCGATCAGGTAGGTCAGGATCCCCTGCATGTCGCCGATCGCCGCCCCGAGGAGCGCGCGTTCGGCCGCGAGGGCGTCGCCCTCACCGGTACCGTCCGCCCCGACCCCGCCCGTGACCACCTTCGTCATCTCCCCCGCGAGCGACTGCAGACCGACGCCGTTGTCGCGCACGATCTTGCGGAAGAAGAAGTCCATTCCCTGGATCGCGGTCGTCCCCTCGTAGAGGGTGTCGATCTTGGCGTCGCGGATGTATTGCTCCAGCGGGTAGTCCTGCAAGAAGCCCGATCCGCCGTACGTCTGCAGTGACTCGGTGCCGAGCAGCACCCACGCGCGCTCGGAACCGACTCCCTTGACCAGCGGAAGCAGCAGGTCGTTGACTCGAGCGACCGTGTCTTCGGGCGTGGCGCGCTCCGGGTCGGCGCCGTCGTGGGCGAGTCGGTAGCCCTCGATGACGTCTTGTTGCGCGGCCGCGTAGAGGACAAGGGCGCGCAGACCCTCGGCGTAGGCCTTCTGCAGCATCAGCGACCGGCGCACGTCGGGGTGGTGGATGATCGTGACCCGCGGGGCGGCCTTGTCGGCCATCCGGGTCAGGTCGGCGCCCTGGACGCGGCCCTTGGCGTACTCGAGCGCGTTGAGGTAGCCCGTCGAGAGGGTGGCGATCGCCTTGGTGCCCACCATCATCCGCGCATACTCGATCACCCGGAACATCTGCGCCGTGCCGTCGTGCACGTCGCCGACCAGGGTGCCGACGGCGGGCGCGCCCTCGCCGAAGCGGACCTCGCAGGTCGTGGACACCTTGAGGCCCATCTTGTGTTCGACGTTCGTGACGATCACGCCGTTGCGGTCGCCGGGCTCACCCGTGGCGAGGTCCACGTGGTACTTGGGAACGACGAACAGCGACAGGCCCTTGGTGCCGGGACCGGCGCCCTCGGGGCGGGCCAGCACGAGGTGCACGATGTTCTCGGTCATGTCGTGCTCGGCAGAGGTGATGAACCGCTTCACGCCCTCGATGTGCCACGTGCCGTCGCTCTGCGGGACCGCCTTGGTGCGACCGGCGCCGAAGTCCGAGCCAGCGTCCGGCTCGGTGAGGACCATCGTCGAACCCCACTGGCGCTCCACCATGTGCCGGGCCATCGTCTTCTGGTCCTTCGTGCCGAGTTCGTACAGCAGGCCGGAGAACCCGAAGCCGGCAGAGTACATGTAGATCGCCGGGTTGGCGCCGAGGATCAGCTCGGCGACCGCCCACTGCAGGCTCGGCGGGGCGACCGTCCCGCCGAGCGCGCCGGGCACGTTGAGCATCCCCCAGCCGGCGTCGCAGTACGCCTTGTAGGAACGCTTGAACGACTCCGGGAGCGTGACCGTGCCGGTCGCCGGGTCGAAGATCGGCGGGTTGCGGTCGGCGTCGAAGAAGCTGTCGGCGATCTCGTTCTCCGCGAGGCGCGCGACCTCCTGCAGGATCTCCCGCGCAGTGTCCGCGTCGACGTCCTCGAACGGTCCGGCGCCGAGGACCTCCTGCCGGTTCAGAACTTCGAACAGGTTGAACTCCAGGTCGCGCAGGTTGCTCTTGTAGTGGCCCATGTCGCCGCTGCCCTCCGTGGGTCGTGGTCGAGTGAGGCCCCGCGGCCGCCGGGGGGGCGAGCGGAGCCTGGACGGGGGAGTGATCTGTACCGATGACGTCGTTGCTACTCATCGGTAGCCCATGTCTATCGTCGGAGATCCTGGTCACAGGCACCATGCCGGATCGGTATGACGTGCGTCACAGAGGGGGATCTACGCCATCGCGAGCGTGTCGATCGTCGCCTCCGACGCCGTCCTCGCCGCTCGATCGCGCGCATCACCGTGCCGCGTCGCACGGCGATGCTGCGGCGTTTCGGATCGGCTTGCGCTTACGGCGCGCGAAAGGCCCCAGGCTGCCGAGAATGGTAGACATGCCTACCGGCCAGGGTTTCGTCGCTCCCGCCCCGACCAGGCGCACCCCCGTCACGCAGCTGGAGACGGAACGCACGTACAAGATGCCGGAGGGTTGGAACATCCCGGAATTGGACGGCGTCGGTGCGGTGCGCGGGGTCGGCGAGCCGGTCCTGTTCACCCAGGCAGCGACCTACCTCGACACTCCGGACCTGGCGCTGCTGCGGGCCAGGCACACGATGCGCAGGCGCACGGGTGGCGTGGACGCGGGGTGGCACCTCAAGACCCCGGGCGACGGGGACTCCCGCCGGGAACACCACGCACCCCTCGGGTCGTCGGCGGCGCGTGTGCCCGCAGACCTGCGCCACCTCATCGCCGATCTGGTGCACGCGGCGCCGCTGCTGCCCGTCGCCGTCCTGAAGACGGCCCGGTCCCGGAGGCTCCTGACGGATGCCCAGGGCCGCACGGTCGCCGAGCTGGTGGACGACCGGGTGAAGGCGACGGTTATGGCGAGCGTCGACCCTGACGGCGCGCAGCGCGTGATCCGCTGGCGGGAGGTGGAGCTCGAACTGGGACCGGCGGGAAGCCTGGCGGATTTCGAGGCGTTGTCGGCGCGGTTGGAGGCCAGCGGCCTGACGCGCTCGCCGTCGCCGTCGAAGCTCGGTCGGGCGCTCGCGGCGCCTCTCGCCCACGTGCTGCGGGATGTGGAGGCTGATCGTCGTCATGCCCGCAACGGAACCGACCGTTCGGGTCTGATGGATGAAGCGACGGTTGGACATGTGGTTCTCGACTATCTCGGCGCCCAACTCGGCATGCTGCAGGCCCGGGAGGCCGACGTGCGCGTCGACGTTCCCGACGCGGTTCACCAGATGCGGGTGGCGACCCGCCGCGCGCGCAGCACGCTGAAGACGTTCCGGGACCTTTTCGACGGCGAGGTGACGGACCGGCTACGTGAGGAGCTGAAGTGGCTGGCCTCGGGGCTGGGCGAAGCGCGCGACGCCGCGGTACTCCACGAGCGGTTCGGGGCCGCCCTCGACCGGCTTGAGGGAGAGGCAGGTGGTCGCGGCGGGCCGTTGCGCCGACAGCACGTGGATGCCGCCCGTCGCCGGCTGCTCGGCCTCGTCGAGACGGATCACCGCAAAGGTCAGGCCCGGAGCGTGGCGGCGTTGGACTCTCGGCGGTACGAGCGGCTCCTGGCGGCGTTCACCGACCTGCTGCTCCACCCCCCGTACACGCCACGGGCGGACGGAACGGAGGGCCGACCGTGCGCCGGTAGGCCCGCGGACGTCCTGGCGGCGCGAGCCCTTCCGTCGCACCTGCGATCGGTCGGCTCCACGGTGTCCCGCGCGGCGGATCGGACGCGCGCGGCGGACGCGGACGACCGCGGTCGTTTGCTGCACGAGGTGCGCAAGGGCGCGAAGGCGGTGCGGTACGCCGGGGAGGTCGCCGCCCCGGTGCTCGGCGTGGACGTCTGCGCGAGCATCGCCTGGAAGCGGGTCCAAGACGCGCTCGGCGCGGTACAGGACGGGGCGTTGGCGGCGGCGGTGCTCGGCCGGGGGCTGGCGGCGGCGCGGAAGTCGGGGGAGGACACGTACGTCTACGGAGTGCTCGTCGAGCGGGAGCGCGCCGTCGCTCAGGCGGCGGAGGGCGACGCGGCATCGGGACTCGACGAAGCCCTCCACGGAGCATTCATGACGTGACGCCGAGCGGTCCGATACGGCGGCAAGGGAGTTCGCAGCCGGCGCGGATCGGATCCACTCACCGACTCCCGACGGCGTTCAAGTCGGTCGTTCTGTCGTGCTCAGACGAGGCGCCGACCAGCCGAAAGAGCTGGCAAGCGCACCTGACGGGTGCGAGGCGAAAGGGGCGGCCATGAGCAGGGCAGCGTGCAGGTCGTCGTGGTGGGTGACGGCCGGTGGGCCAGTCGGCGTCGCGGCGGACGACCGGTCGTGGCGGCTGCCGGTCGGTGTGGACGATGTGGACGGCGTGGACTGCCATGCGGTGGCGGTGGCGGTGACGCGACGGGACGGTCCGTCCAGCGCGCACCCACGGGTCGCCGAACACTCAAGTGTCACCAGCGGCTTCTGGGACGACGGGTACGTCGCGGCTGAGGCCGTTGAGCTCGCCTCGATGTTGCGAGGGCTGGCTCTCCTGGTGGACGAGGTGCTGTCGGTGGATCACGATCCGGCGCGGGCCGCGATCAGCGCGGGTTGACACGCGGGCGACGTCAAGACGCATCTGGATTTCGTGGCGCTGATCGAGGACCCTGAATCGGTGGCTCGAACAGCGTCGGTGGGTGGGACGCTGAGCGCGTGACGGAGGCTTCGACGGAACGACACAGCGGGGCGTACGTGGTGCTCGGCGTCGATGGCGGGGGGACCCGGACCAGCCTGCGGGTGGGGCTGGCCGGACGCGCGGCGGACGAGCTCGCGGGGGCCCCCTGCCCAGCGAGCGGGCACCGGCCATGGCGGGTTCTGCGCGAGATCACGGTGGACGCGCCGTTGCACGGGACGGTGGGGCCGGAGGCGTACCCCGGCAGCCTGACCGGCATCCTGGAGGCTGCCGACGAGATCCTCGACGAGGAGGGGCAACATAATGCCCCGGTCGTGGTGGCGATCGGTGCGGCGGGGGTCACGTCGGCGACCCGCGACGACATGGAGCGGGCCCTCGTCGATGCCCTCCAGGGCGCCATGGGGGGGCGGATCCGCGCGGCCGTCGCCTGCAACGACGTCGTGGCGCTCCTGGTGGGGCACGCGGCGGACGGTGCGATCATCGCCGGTACGGGTTCCAACGTGCTGCTGCGCGTCGGGATGAGCGCCCACCCGCCGACGATCGCGGTGCCGGCAGCGGAGGACCTGATCCAGGTCGGCGGCCAGGACTGGGTGGTCAGCGACGAGGGCTCCGGGTTCTGGGTGGGCTTGACCGGGATGCGCCAGGCCTACCGGGATGTGGAGGACGGGGTGGCCTCGGAACTGGCGTGCCGCCTGCTGTCGGCGTACGGGCTCGGTCCCGGACAGGCGCCAGAGCTCATCCCGCACCTGCGCGGCGCCGCGGTCGCCGGGCCGGACATGAAGCGGGGGGTCGCGCGGTTCGCGGTCAGCGTGTGCGAGGCCGCGCGGGCCGGGGACGCGGCGGCGCAGGACCTGGTGAGGGCGCAAGCGGAGGCTCTGGCCGACCGGATGGCGCTGGGCATGCGCCGGCACCTGGGGCCGCGCCGGTGGGATCGCGGAATGCGGTTCGTCCAATGTGGCGGCCTGATCGGCAACGACTTTTTCCGTCGACGGTTCGAGGAACGGCTGGCGATGCGTACCGGCGCGGGGTGCGATTGGCCGGTGGAGTGGCTCCGAGTGCAGGACGGCCTCGATGCGGTCACGGCCATGGGGTGCGCCCTGGCGGATCCGCGGGAGCGGCGCCGCCTGTGCTCGCCGGCCGCTCGGCAGCCGCACTGGGTGGGGGTTTCGTGACGTCGCGTGAGGTTCCGCAACGACCGGGTCCGGCGGGTCCGGGGGTTCCCTAGACTCACCAGGGCCGTTTCATCCGTGGAAATTGCTTGAGCCTGAGGGGAAAACATGAGCAACGACGCATTCGAACCGCCCGCCGGAAACTCTGGGGGATATCCGCCCTCGTCGTCTGGGCCGGGGTCGCCGAGTGGTTACGCGGCTCCGGGACCGGCCCAGGGAGCCACGCCCGCCGGTTCGCAGGGCGGACCGTCGTACGGTCCGCCGCCGGGATCGTACGGGCAACCGGCCCCCGGTTCAGGCCCCAGCGGTCCGGGCTACCCCAGCGGTCCGGGCTACCCCAGCGGTCCGGGCTACCCCAGCGGTCCGGGCTACCCCAGCGGTCCGGGGTACGGCGCCGACGCGCCCTTCTCACCCAAGGACGAGGCGAAGGGCCTCTTTGCGAGTCTGTTCGACCTGTCGTTTCGGCATTTCGCGACGCCGCACATCGTGCGGATCGTCTACATCGTCGCCATGGTGTTGATCGGCCTGGGCTCCTTGGGCGCCATCTTCACGGCGTTCGTGATGATGAGCCAACGTCAGACGGGGGCAGGATTGCTGTTGCTGATCGCGACCCCGTTCGGTGCCCTGCTCTACCTCGGCCTCGCGCGCATGACGATGGAGGTGTACGTGGCGATCTGCCGCACCGCTGACGAGTTGCGCCGGATGAACGACCGGATGCCCGGAAGGTGATGACGAGTCGGCTCCGGCCGGCGCCCGCTCGCGCCAACCGGCGAGAACCCGGTCGCGGGGAAGGTGCTCGGAGTGGTCGTTCGATCCCAGATCGCCAGACCGGCGTTCTCAACGTCGACATCGGGGGCCTTGAACGCAGGGCCGTACCGGCGGGGGACGCCGAGAACAAGCCAGCGCGCGTCGCCATCACGAGTTTTGCTGACAACCCGTGACACTTCTCGCCATGGCACAACGACTGTTCACGTGAAATCCGCCAGCGGTGGCTCTGCGGGCGGATCGGGGTAAGACTGGGTTACGCAGTAGGAGGACGGCTTTCGTCGCCGCCCCGCACCGACCCGCGGTCCTTGTGACCGGTCCGGACCTGGAGGGGCGCTTGTCTAGTCATCACGTCGCCGATTCTGTGGCACGCGCTTTGGAGGCGGCCCGTCAGCGCACATCGTTGTTGACCGAGCTGGACGATGTCGGGCTCACCACGCAACCCAGCCCGTTGATGAGCCCGCTGGTGTGGGATCTCGCGCATATCGGCCAGCAGGAGGACCTGTGGCTGCTGCGTGGCGGTGATCCGGGGCGGCAGGGCCTGTTGGGCGCCGACATCGAACGGCTCTACAACGCCTTTGAGCATCCGCGGGCTGGCCGCGCGTCGCTGCCGCTGCTGACCCCGCGGGAGTCCCGCGGGTTCATCGCTGAGGTCCGCGACCGAGTCCTGCATGGGCTCGAGGCACAACGGGACGAGAATCCTGCCGCGTATTTCTGCCATGTCATGGTCGAGCAGCATGAGCAGCAGCACGTCGAGACCATGACGGCGACCCATCAGTTATGCCAGAAAGAACCGGTGCTCGGCGTCGGCGCCGCGCTGCCGTCGGGCCGGTTACTCGGCCATGAGTCGGTCCTGGTGCCGGCTGGGCCGTTCGTCCTCGGCGTCGAGGGCATCGAGGAGCCATGGTCGCTGGACAACGAACGACCCTCCCACACCGTCGACTTGCAGGCGTTCAGGATCGGCCGGGTGCCGGTGAGCAACGGCGAGTGGCAGCGCTTCATCGATCACGGCGGGTACGAGCAGGCTCACTGGTGGTCGAAGGAGGGTTGGCGGCACCGCTGCACGGCGGGCCTGAGCCGGCCGTTGTTCTGGAATGCGGACGGCAGCCGCCGGCGGCTCGGCGTGATAGAGCCGATCCCGCCGGATGAACCGGTGCAGCATGTGTGCTTCTTCGAGGCGCAGGCATACGCGGCGTGGGCGGGGGCTCGGCTGCCCACCGAACAGGAATGGGAAAAGGCCTGTGTGTGGGATCCCACGCGGTGCTCTCGGCGGCGCTGGCCGTGGGGTGAGCAAGACCCCGACGCCGGGCGGGCGAACCTCGGCGGATCGGCCCTGCGGCCGGCGCCGGTGGGGGCCTATCCGGACAGCGCGTCGGCGTACGGGATGGAACAGTCCATCGGCGATGTGTGGGAGTGGACCAGCTCACCTTTCGAACCGTGGCCGGGTTTCTCCCCGATGCCGTACGTCGCGTACAGCGCGCCCTTCTTCGGTGGCAACTTCCGGGTGCTGCGCGGTGGATCGTGGGCGACCGGGGGTCACGCTGTCCGTCCGTCGTTTCGCAACTGGGACCTACCGATCCGGCGTCAGATCTTCTGCGGCGTGCGGTTGGCGTGGGATGTGTAGGCATCAGGCCTGGCTGGGCGGCCCGCGCACGGTGGCGTCGCTGGTGATCGATCCCGAGTACGGGTTGTTACGACAGTCCTATCAGCCACGGAGGCAGTCGCACGGACTGATGAACGCCGACGGCTGGGGTGTCGGCTTCTTCACGCCCGGCCGTCAGGAGCCGGCCCGCTGGCGCTCGTCGCGGCCGTTGTGGTCGGAGGCGTCGTTTGCCTCGCTGGCCCCGGTGCTGATCTCAGGCGCGGTGCTCACGGCTGTCCGGTCGGCGAGCCCCGGCATGCCGATCGAGGAGAGCGCGGTCGCACCGTTCACCGACGGGACGTGGCTGGTCTCGCACAACGGTCGCGTCGACAGGTCGGCGCTACCGGCGCGCTCGAATGCCGAATCGGTATGCGATTCCGCGCTCCTGGCCGCGCACGTACTGGCCGAAGGAGCCAAGACCGTCGCCGACACGGTACGTAGCGTGGCCCGTCGCGACCCGCAGGCGCGGTTGAGCCTGCTGTTGACCGACGGCCAGCAGATTATCGGACTCACCTGGGGTGACCCGCTGAGCTACCTGGTCGAACCCGACGGCGTGGTGGTGGCCAGCGAGCCGTGGGACGACGACCCTCGCTGGATGGATGTGCCGGACCACCACGTGTTGCAAGCGACCCCGACAGGGGTGGCCACCGAGCCATTGGAGGATTGACATGCCGGTCGCTGAAGCTCTGGTCTATCTCGGCCCAGACGACTTGACCACCCAGATCGCCGTGGACGTGCGCGTCGGGCTGACCGCGACTCCCAAGCGGCTGCCGCCGAAGTACTTCTACGACGCGCGCGGCAGCGGGTTGTTCGAGGAGATCACCCGGCTGCCGGAGTACTACCTGACGCGGGCCGAGCACGCGATCTTGCGCGAGCGGGTGGGCGTGATCGCGGCGCTGACAGGGTCAGAGACGTTGATCGAGCTGGGCAGCGGCACCTCGGAGAAGACCCGCCTGCTGCTGCATGCGCTGGCGGAGGGCGGGACGCTGCGCCGGTTCGTGCCGCTGGATGTGGACGCATCGGTGCACGAGCAGGCCGAGGCCCTCTCGGCCGACTTCCCGGACCTGACGGTGGAGCCGGTCGTCGGTGACTTCGAACGACATCTGGCCGGCTTGCCGAAGCACCAGCGGCAGCTGCTGGTGCTCTTCGGCTCAACGATCGGAAACCTGGAGCCGCTCCAGCGGAGGCACCTCTTCGAGGACATCCGACGGTCGCTCGGCGACGATGGCTTCTTCTTGCTGGGGGTGGATCTGGTCAAGGACGAGGGGCGGTTGGTCGCCGCCTACGACGACGCGGCCCAGGTGACCGCGGCGTTCAACAAGAACATGCTGGCGGTGCTGAACCGTGAGCTGGGTGCGGATTTCCGTCTCGAGGCGTTCGATCATCGCGCTCTCTGGTCGGCAGAGCATGAGTGGATGGAGATGCACTTGGTGTCGCGGCGCGACCAGGAGGTGGAGATCCCGGCGCTCGGCCTGAAAGTGCCCTTCGGCGCCGGTGAGCCGCTGCGCACGGAGATCTCCGCGAAGTTCCGCCGGTACGGGATCGAGGCTGAGCTGGCCGCGGCCGGATTGCGACCGATGGCGTGGTGGACCGACCCGCGAGGTGACTTCGCGCTGTCGCTGTCTGGACCAGGCCCTCGGTAACGGCTACCAGCGGCAGGTCCGCTCTGAGACCGCACCGGCGTCTCTCATGACGCCGTGGGCATGCGGCCCTGACCCGGCCCGATGTTCGGGATGGTCCGCCTATCGGGTTACACCACACGTCCACCGCCCGACATCAAAAGAGTGGCAGGAGTCAGGGACCGTGAATGAAGTTCCCGGTCCACACGGCCTGGGCGCCTGAATCGCCGATCCGCACCACCGTGACGACGGAACCCACGGCGCTGATCAGCGCCGCCAGTATCAGCAGGACCGTCACACCCGTCCGTACGCCGCGTCTGGATCGCAGAGTCCCGGTACTGGCGGAAGCCCGGTCGATGCGGAACCACCCCCATTGCCATGCCGCCACGACGAAGAGCGCGATCGCCCACGGCAGGAGTGACGTGCCGATCTCTTGGTGCTCCTGCACGTCCGGCGTCTGCTCGACGCGCTCGTACAGCCATTTCCCGGCATTGACCGTCAACGGCACCGCGATCAGTGCGAGCGCCGCGAGGATTGGGGTGACGACACCGAGCCGCCGTCTGGCGGCTGGCCACAGCGCGCTGAGCATTACCGCTAGTGCGGCGACAGGGACGATGACCACGGTGAAGTGGACCAGCAACGTATGCAGGGGAACGCCGCCCAGGACCCAATCCATCAGATGGCCCTCACGCTGTCGGCGATGCTGCCATGGTCCACCGAACCGGTGGTGGGCAGTACTGCATCCGCAAGTGGCTCCGGGTCCGTCCCCACCGCGGCGATGTAACCGTCCGGACGAACCAGCACAACCCTGGCGTGGCGCGGATACCCGGTGAGATCACGCCTTTCCGTGCGTGGCAGGAACACCACAGGAGCACCTCGCCAATGGGCCGCCGACGGGTCCGGGACAGGCGTCTCGCTATCGGCCAGGACGACCCAGTGGTACCCGGCGCCGTGCATCCGGTCGAAGAGTCTGTCTCCGCGACGGAGCTCGGGATTGGGCATGCGACGCCCGACCTGTAGGCCGTCCGCGAGTGTTGCGGCGCGGCGGGACGTGCCCGCATACGACAGATTGAGCATTCCGACGCCCCGTCCCAGCCTCGCCTGCACGCGCGGCCGGGAGAGGACACGGGGTGCGAGCCACCCCACCATCTGACGAATCAGCCAGCGTCTCGAGGTCAGGATCGTCGTGGTCCGTGCCACGCCGCGCACCATCGGCCCGGCCGTCCCGCGTCGCTCCGACTCGTAGCTGTTCAGCAGGTCCTCCGCCCGCTGCGGTGACAGGTGGCGGGCTTGCGCGATCTTCCAGATCACGTTGTGCGCGTCTTGTACGCCGGTGTTCAAACCTTGACCGCCCACCGGGCTGTGGATGTGGGCCGCATCGCCGGCGAGGAAGACGCGTCCTGCTCGGAACCGGTCAGCCACACCGTGAGTGAGGTCGAACTGCGAGGTCCAGGACACGTCGTGGCTTCCGAACTCGATCCCGGCACGCTGCCGGATGATGTTGTCCAGACCGACGGCGTCGATGGCCGGCACATCGCTGTCGCCGCCGAGCGCCGGGGTCGGCACGTGGACGATCAACCGCCAGCGTCCCGGCTCCGGCATGGGGACGATGAGCAGTAAACCCCGGCTGGCGAGGTGCAGGTATCCCTCGTCCTCAACGAGATCGCTGGTGCTCTTGGCATCTGCCAGAAGGAACGTCGTACCGGCGCCGGTGCGCGAGAGCCTGATGCCCGACTGATCGCGCACCGTGCTGTGGCCACCGTCACAACCGATCACCCATCGTGCCCGCACCGTCTCCGTGCCGCTTGCCCGCTCCAGCACCGCATCCAGGAAGTCACCGCGGTCTCTGAGCTCACGCAGGCAACACGACCACTCAACAGCCCCACCGAGGTTCCCCAGGTGTGCTTCGAGCACCCGCTCAGTGTCGCACTGCGGGACGGATAGCCAGTATGGGTAGGCCGTGTCACCCCACGGCAGGCCGAGCAGGTCCACGCGCACCCGTCGCCGGTCATCCGCGAACGACATGTTGAGCGCGGTGAAGGGCGCGCCGACCGCTCGGATCTCCTCGGCGACACCCATCGTGCCGAACACCTCGAGGGTACGTGCGTGCACGACGAGCGCCTTGGAAAAGGCTCCGCGCGTGGCCCGCCGCTCAATGATGCGCACGCTCAGGCCGTGGCGCAGCGCCTCCGCCGCCGCAACGAGCCCCGTCGGGCCGGCCCCGACGACGAGAACATCGACATCGACATCGGCACCGGCGTCTGAACTGCGCTCGAGCGGGATCTGGCGATGGTGACGTGGGGTCATGAACCGATGGTAGTGAAGCGAGACAACAGTGTCTAGTTTTCTGGGCGGGGAGAATCCTGTATCCCGAACGCGAGGGTGTCGAAGACTCTCTCGGCGATACCGGGGTCCTCGACCCCCTTGGCATGGCGCACCGCCGCCGCGAGCAGGGCCGTCAGGGCCGTGACGGCCCACTCCGGGGAGACATCCGTTCTGATCTGCCCGGACAGCTGCCCCCGTTCGATGATGGCCGACACGGGAGCGAACGCCTGGGCGCGGCTGTGCAGGAACTCCGGGTCCCGGTCCGCTCCCTCCATCAGGAGCGGCCAGAACCTGCCGCCCAAGGAGGCAATGGAGGTGACCACGCGGCGCAGTGCGTCCAGCGCGGCTCCCTCCTCGACCCGCGCGGCCGCGACGGCCCCCAAGGCGGAGTCGAGTGCGTCATCCCTCAGGGCGTCCAACAGCCTTTCCCTGCTCCCGAAATGCCTGTACAGCGTCGCCCGGGTCAAGCCGGCCAGTCGCGCGACGTCGCTCAAGGACGCATCGGGGTTCCGGGCCAACGCCCCAGCGGCCGCTTCCAGCAGGACACGACGGTTCCGTTCCGCGTCGATGCGGACTGAGGGCGGGTCCTGCATCGCGAGCCTCCCTGCGTGCTGGATCGACGTGCCCAAGATGTGCGGGTACAGGGTATTCGGTCTGGTCCAGCTCGACGATGTCGGCGCTTTCGGGGACCCACCGTGGACAACCGAGGCTAGGCACGTGCTCGATCTACGAGGCGAGCGGCCATGAGCGACCGATGGGTGTCTTCGACTGGTTGGACACCTGAGGCAACGACCTGGACGAATCGGCGGATCTCGTACAGCAGGTTGTTCTCGGCTCCTTCGGGGCGAACCTCGGTGCGCTCCCCGTTGTGGTACTCCACGACGATGTGTCTCGGTGCGCTGATGTGGTCGATGAGCATAGTGCCGAGTTCGCCTTGTATCTCGCTCGGAGTGGATGACTCGGTGATCTTCGAGTAGCTCAGGTCGGCGATGAGCGTCGGGTAGACCGCGACAACCACCCCGGCACCATCGGCGCCTGAGGCAACAGAGACCTGGGCCGCTAAGACGCGCTCGGGTTCGCCGAACAAGTCGACCAGAGGGTGGGCACAGTAGACGCCCAGATCTAGCAAGGCACCTCCGGCAAGTGCCGGATCGAAGATGTTCACGCGCTCGCCGGCCAACACGCGGTCATATCGAGCCGATCGCTGGCAGTACGTGAAGGAGACGCGGCGCACGACACCGAGCGTCGGCGTGAGCTCGCGCACCACGGCCATGCCCGGGTCGTAGGTGGAGCGCATCCCTTCGAGGAGCACGACGTCCTGTTCAAGCGACAGCGCGAAGAGCGATTCGGCCTCCGCCGCTGTTGGCGCCAGCGGCTTCTCGCACAGGACGTGCTTTCGCGCTTCGAGGGCTCGACGGACGTGTTCGACGTGGACCGAGTTCGGGGACGCGACGTAGATCGCGTCGACGTCCCGCGCTCCGATCAGGGCATCGAAGTCCCCGACCCCGCGACCGACGTCCAGTTCCTTGGCGAAGGAAGCGGCGCGATCGGCATCTCGGGAGTAGCAGGCCACGACCTCCAGACAGGCCGACGAACGAGCCGCGTCGATGAAGCGCCGACAGATGGCACTCGTTCCAACCGTGGCGATGCGCAACACGCGAAACCTCCAGCTCACGCCTCTGTTGTCCGACGTTGCATCGACCCTGCCCTCCAGGGGGCCGGTGCATATCCCTCCGGGGGATCACGGCCGGGATGTGGCCCTGTGGCGGGCCGGGAACCTGCGGGCGTTCGACCAGAGCGAGTGACGGGAATCGAACCCGCGTGTCCAGCTTGGGAAGCTGGTGTTCTACCATTGAACTACACTCGCAAGTGCCTCTGACCAGCGAAAACCCCCTGTGAGGGGTATGCGTCGTGATCGTGACAGGTATCGCGTGGGGGTCGCCCCGCGGTGCGCTGGCACGGTCCCTCTCGCGCAGCGGGGGTCACCCGCGCCGCGGCCGAGGCAGCACGAGTTTAGCCCAGCCGCCGAGACGCTCCGCCATCGGGCGGGGTGAGGCTGACACGCACCACCCCGCACCGACCGGCCCCGAGGAAGCTCCCGCATCGCCGGTAGGCTCGCTGCGTGCTTCTCTCCGACCGCGACATCAGGTCACAGATCGCCGCCGGGCGGGTGGTGCTCGACCCGTACGACGAGGCGATGGTCCAGCCGGCCAGCGTCGATGTGCGGCTAGACCGGTACTTCCGGCTCTTCGATAACCACAAGTACCCACATATCGACCCCGCGGCCGACCAGCCCGACCTGACTCGTCTCATCGAGGTGGCCGACGGGGACGCGTTCGTGTTGCATCCGGGCGAGTTCGTGCTCGGCTCCACCATCGAGCGGATCGCGTTGCCCGACGACCTGGCCGCCCGGGTCGAAGGCAAGTCCAGCCTCGGCCGGCTCGGCCTGCTGACCCACGCAACCGCCGGTTTCGTCGACCCCGGCTTCGACGGGCACGTCACTCTGGAGCTGTCGAACGTCGCGACGCTGCCGATCACCTTGTGGCCGGGGATGAAGATCGGGCAGTTCTGTTTCATGCGGATGACCTCGCCCGCCGAACACCCTTACGGCTCCGCCAAACCCGGCAGTCACTACCAGGGGCAGCGCGGCCCCACCGCGAGCCGCGCCCACGAGTCGTTTTATCGGACGGAGCTGGGCGCGCATGGCTGACGACGAGGCGCGGGCCGAGGATGCGGCGGTCCATGCTGATGCGGCCCGGGACGCGGCGGGCGTCGAGGAGGCCGGTACGGGTGGGGGCGACCCGCTGGGTGACGACCCGCGCTCGATGTGGCAGCGGCTGCGCGCCGGCGATCTGCACCGCCCAGAGGGGGCTGAGGTGCGAGCGCACCACACGCGGGGAATGGCGTTGCAGGAGGCCTTCAACGCCACTGGCGCCCATGAGGGCCGGCGGCGCGGCGAGCTGCTCGACCAGCTGCTCGGCACCCGCGGCAAGGGCGCCAGGATCCGACCGCCGCTGTACGTCGACTACGGCGCCCACCTTCATGTCGGCGAGAACACCTTCGTGAACTACGGCCTGACCGCCCTCGACGTCGCCGACATCAGGATCGGACGGGACGGCCAGATCGCGCCGGGCGTGCAACTGCTGACCGCCTGGCACCCGCTCGACCCGACAACGCGCCGGGCCGGCTGGGAGGCCGCCAGCCCGATCACGATCGGCGACAACGTGTGGCTGGGCGCCGGCGCGATCGTGCTGCCCGGCGTAACCATCGGCGACAACACCGTGGTCGGGGCCGGCGCGCTGGTCACGAAGGACCTGCCCGCCGACGTGCTGGCCCTCGGCTCCCCGGCCCGGGTGATCCGCCACCTCTGAGGCGGGCCGGGCTGCCTGCGCAGGCGAATCCGTCGCGAAACGGGGCGCGCGCTGGAAGCGTGATCGTCGGCTGGCCGCGCTAGCGTCGGGCGCATGATTCGCTTCGAGGAGGTCACCAAGCGGTACGGGGACGGACCCCCCGCCGTTGATCGGCTGACCCTCACTGCGCCGGAAGGCCAGATCACGGTTCTGGTCGGACCCTCGGGCTGCGGCAAGACCACCTCGCTGCGGATGGTCAACCGGATGGTGACGGCGACCAGCGGGCGGATCACCGTGGGCGACCAGGACACCGCGACGCTGGACCCGAGTCGGCTGCGGCGAGGGATCGGGTACGTCATCCAGCACGGCGGCCTGTTCCCCCATCACACGGTCGAACGCAACGTCATGACGGTCCCTCTGCTCCTCGGCACCCCGCGGAAGCAGGCACGCGAGCGCGCCCGCGAACTCCTCGATCGGGTCGGCCTGGCCCCGGAGCTGGCCCACCGCTACCCGGCGCAGCTGTCCGGCGGTCAGCAACAGCGGGTTGGCGTGGCCCGGGCGCTTGCCGCCGATCCGCCGGTGCTCCTGATGGACGAGCCCTTCAGCGCCGTTGACCCGGTCGTGCGTGAGCAGCTCCAAGACGACGTGCTCTCCCTGCAACACGAGCTGCACAAGACGATCCTGTTCGTGACGCACGACATCGACGAGGCCATCCGGCTCGGTGACCAGGTGGCGGTCCTGCGGGTCGGCGGACGTCTCGCCCAGGTGGCCGACCCTGTCACGCTCCTCGCACGGCCGGCCGACGACTTTGTCGCCGGGTTCGTGGGGCGTGACCGCGGCTACCGTGCGCTCGGGTTCCGTGAGACGCCCCGCAGCGTCACGCCCACGCCGGAGCGGACGGTCCGTCTGGGCGAGGACTTCGGTGGTGCCGTGGGCGATGGTTGGGTCCTCGTCGTCGACGACGCTGGACACCCCCTGGGGTGGTGCCGCGCCGACGCCGGGCGGGCGCCCGATCGGCACGAAGACCTTGAGCTCGGCGGCACGGTCGCCACCAGCGGCGGATCGTTGCGCGCCCACCTCGACGCGGTCCTGTCGTCCCCCGCGCAGCGGGGGGTGGTCGTCGGCAGCGACGGCGTCCTGGTCGGTACGGTCCGCGTGCCCGACCTCGTCGGTTCGCTCGCCGCCCGCCCGGGCGACGCGGCATGACCTGGATCCTCGACCATCTCCCCGAGATCGGGACGTTGGCCTGGCAGCACACCATCCTCGCGGGGCTGCCGCTCCTGGTCGGGCTGGTGCTCGCGGTGCCTCTCGGCTGGTGGGCGCAGCGCAGTGGCCCGGCGCGGCCGGTGCTGCTCACCGGGACCGGTCTGCTCTACACGATCCCCAGCCTCGCCCTGTTCGTGCTGCTCCCCGCCATCATCGGCACGCGAATTCTCGATCCGGTGAACGTTCTGATCGCTATGACCATCTACACGGTCGCTCTCCTCGTCCGGTCGGTCGCCGACGGCCTGTCCTCGGTGCCGCAGGACGTCACCGCCGCGGCGACGGCGATGGGGTTCGGCAGCCTCGCCCGATTGGTCCGCGTCGAGCTCCCGCTCGCCGTTCCGGTCATCGCCGCCGGACTGCGGGTCGCAGCAGTGTCGAACGTGAGCATGGTGTCGGTGGCCTCCTTGATCGGGGTGGCCCAACTAGGCATGTTGCTCACTAGCGGGTACCAGCGGGCGTACGCGACCGAGCTACTGACCGGCGTCGGAGCCTGCATCGCGCTCGCGCTGTTCTTCGACGCCGTCATCTTGTTCGCCACCCGGTCGTTGACACCATGGCGCCGCGCCGGCCGGAGCGCGTCGTGATCGGACAGGTCTGGGCGTGGCTCGCGGATCCTGGCCATTGGACGGGCCGCGAGGGCCTGCTGGCGCGCATCGTCGAGCATCTCGTGTACACCGGCGCAGCTCTGGCGCTCGCAGCCCTCGTCGCGTTGCCCCTCGGCCTGTGGGTCGGTCATACCCGCCGCGGCCGCTGGCTGATCAGCGGGGCCAACGCCCTGCGCGCCGTTCCTACGCTCGGCCTGCTGTTCGCGACCGCGCTGTTCCTCGGCCCGTATCTGCCCGGCGACACCGCCTTCCTCGTCCCCGGGCTCATCGTGTTCGTCGTCCTCGCGATGCCACCGCTGCTGTCGGGGACCTACGCGGGGGTGGAGGCGGTCGACCTCGCGGCCCGGGACGCGGCCCGGGGGATGGGCATGACCCCGGCCCAGGTGCTGTTCCGGGTCGAGTTTCCTTGCGCCCTACCGCTCATCCTGTCCGGGGTGCGCGGCGCCACGTTGCAGGTCGTGAGCACGGCCGTGATCGCGGCCTACATCAGCCTCGGCGGCCTCGGCGTCTACCTGGCCCAAGGGCTCGCGTCCGGCGACTATCCCATGGTGGCGGGCGGCGCGATCGTCGTCACGGTGCTGGCCATGTTGCTCGATATCCTGCTCGCCGTGCTCACTCCCTACGCGGTCTCGCCCGGCCTGCGCGCAGGCGCCGACCGGGGTCGGCCCGACCCGGCCTCGTCGGCGATCGAAGGATCCGCCCGCCCAGGCGACAGCGCCCCTGGCCGCGGCTGACGACCCGACACACGGCTGGAAAGCGTACGACGACACCCGTACCCAGACTGATACGCAACCGCCACGAGAATTGAGGAAGCCATGAACGTCACCCGCCGCCGAACTGTCGGCCTCGCCATCGCGCTCACGCTCGCCACCGGACTGGCCGCCTGCGGCTCGGGCGGCTCGGACCCGCTCGCCACGCGCGGCGCCTCCTCCGGTTCGGGCACCAGCGGCGCCTCGGTCGTCGTCGGCTCAGCCGACTTCTCCGAGAGCGTCGTCCTGGCCGAGGCCTACGCCGGGGCGCTGAGAGGCAAGGGAGTTAACGCGTCCACAAAAACCAATATCGGCTCGCGCGAGGTCTACTTGCGAGCGCTGCAAGACGGCTCGATCAACGCGGTCCCTGAGTACACCGGCGCCCTAGCCCTGTTCTACAAGAAGGATTACAACGAGACCGACCCGCAGAAGGTGTACGAGGAACTCACCAAGCTCGTGCCGTCAGGCTTCACCGTGCTGGACCGCTCCGTCGCGGAGGACAAGGACTCCCTGACGGTCACCAAGGAGACGGCCGACAAGCTCTCCTTGCGCACGATCGACGATCTTTCCGGTAAGGCCAGCAACTTGGTGCTCGGCGCCCCCGCCGAGTTCGCCACTCGCGCGCAGGGGATTCCCGGGCTGAAGACCGTGTACGGCATCACGTTCAAGGAGACTCGCGCGCTCAAGGGGCAGGCGCTCGTCCAGGCGCTGGTCAACGGGCAGGTCGACGTGGCCAACATCTTCACCACCGACCCGGCGATCACGGCCCACTCACTGGTGGTGTTGGAGGACACGAAGCGCAACTTCGGGACCCAGAACGTGGTCCCCCTCGTCGCGACCGCGTCGGCGACCCCCCAGGTGAGGGACGCCCTCAACGGGGTATCGGCCAAGCTCACCACCGACGGGTTGCGGGACCTCGTCGCGCAGGTCGACATCGACAAGAAGGACGCGAAGGACGTCGCCAAGGCGTGGTTGGCGACGAACGGCCTCAGCTGAGTCCCCCCGCCCAAGGTCGGTGCCGACCCAGCTTCATCGGCAGCGGCTCGCGCCTGACGCCGGTCGCGCTGTGGTCCTGGTCGTCGTCCTGCACCCGCAGGCGCGATCGCCGCCCCGCTGCTGCCCAACCTCAACGGGACCGGCGTCGGCTGTCGACCAGCGGCGAGGTGTGTGGCTACTCGCTGAGGATCTTCAGCGCCTCCGAGGCCGGCATCGTGCGCCGATCACCCAGCGTCTCGCGAAGTCTCGCCCAGGCTGCGCTATCTGCTACCGGCGCGGCGTCTGCCGACGGAGGTGCTGCTGGTACGGGTGTGGGCTGGTCCATCGGCGGCGGGCTCGCAGCCTCCGGGGTCGGGGTCGGGGTCGGGGTCGGCTCGACCGCTGCCTCGGGTGTCGACGTGGACGGTTGAACCGCCGGCGCAGCGGCAGCGACGGGAGCTGCAGCCACCGGTGCGGGGACGGTAGTGACCGGTGCGGGTTCTGCAGCC
>JBDTWM010000039.1:0-22102 GCA_040006675.1 Dermatophilaceae bacterium
CCTGGGTACGTGGGCGGCCCGATCCCGTGTCGATCGCGCCGCGGCGGAGCCCCGAACGGGACGTGTCGGGAAACTCGGATAGTTCGGTGTCGGGAGACGTCGACCGGTCGATGCCGGCCGGTCCCCCGGCCGGCTTCCATCCGGGCGGAGCCGTCGGTAACTCCACGACGAACGTCGCGCCGCCCCCGGACGTCGGGCGGATCCCGACACGGCCGCCGTGAGAAGCCACGATGGCGATGACGATCGCGAGACCGAGGCCCGTGCCGCCAGAGGTCCGCCCACGCGACGGATCGCCACGGTAGAAGCGCTGGAACACGCGCTCGACGTCGTCCCCCGCAATGCCGGGGCCGTGGTCGATCACCTCCACTCGCACGAGGCCCGGCGCGGGCCGAGAGCCTGACGCGCTGGACAGGGCCGACGGCACAGGGAGTGCAGGGGTCTGCGAGGTTCCTCGGGACCAGGCGATGGCGCGCGGCGGAGGCGGGATGCGTTTGCGGCCGGAGAACTTGGCGCCACTCTCCGCCGGGGCGTCGGCCGCGCGGGGTCCCGGCGTGTCGTACCCGGGGGCGACGCGGCCGACCGCCACGTCGATGGGCGTGGTCGCCGGGGTGTGCTGCACGGCGTTCGCCATGAGGTTCGTGACGACCTGCCGGAGGCGGGACTCGTCTCCGACCAGCGGCGTGGGGGCGAGGGGTCCCTCCCCCAGCCCGACGAGCCGGAACCGCCGGTCGGGCTGGCGCGCTGTCGCATCGTCGACGGCGTCGGCCGCGAGCACCGTGAGGTCCACCTCGCCGAAGCCCAGCGGCCGATGGTTGTCGAGGCGGGCGAGGGTCAACAGATCGTCGACGAGGCCGCTCATCCGGGTCGCCTCGTCCTCGATACGACGCATCGCGCCCGTCGTCGCCTCCGGCGTCTGCACGGCGCCTTGCCGGTACAGCTCGGCGTAGCCGCGGACTGTCGCCAGGGGCGTGCGCAGCTCGTGTGAGGCATCGGTGACGAACCTGCGCATCCGTTCCTCCGACGCCTCCCGCGCCGCGAACGACCGCTCGATGTGGGCGAGCATGGTGTTCAAAGAACGCGACAGGCTGGCGGCTTCGTCGTTCGCGGCGTGCTCAGGCACCCGGCGGGTCAGGTCGCCCCCGGCGATCGCTGCGGCGGTGTCCTCCATCTCCCGCAGTGGCCGGAACGCCCGCTTGATCCCCAGCCAACCCACCAGGGCGCACACGGTCGCCACGATCAGTCCGATCGTGAGCGTCAGCACCCGGATCGACACCATCGTCGCCTGGACGCCGCGGAGCGAGGTCGCCACCGCGTACGTGCCTGTCCCATCGCTGAGAGGGCCCACGAGCACCTGCCAGCGGGGCTCGTTGCCGCCCTCGGAGGACACCTCGAACGGCGTCGTCTTCAAGGGTAGGGACGCGATGATCGGGATCGGCGGAATGTCCGGGAAGGCGCGCGGTTCGTCGATCGCAGGGGCGCGCGAGACGATCTGACCCGAGGAGTCCATGAAGGCGATGGCGTAGCTGCTCGGCATCCGCGGCGCATAAACGTGCCCGTCCGCGTACAGGTCGCGACGAGAGGTGGCGGAGGCGTTGATCGCGGCGGCCTGGAGGCCCTCGTCGGTCCGTTCCATCAGCGACGTCCGCAGCAGAGCCTGGCTCGCCGTACCCGTCAGCACGAGGGCCCCGATGAGCAGCACCACGGTGACCGCGACGAGCCGCCACGTCAGCGACCACGACCGCAGGGGATGCACCGCTCGGTCGTGGGCACGACCCGCCCACCGGCGCAGCTCGGACACGTCAGCGGACCTCGATCACGCCTGCTGCGGGGGTAGCCGGAGCACGTACCCGACCCCACGCCGCGTATGGATCAGGTGCGGTTCCTCCGTGTCGATCTTGCGGCGCAGGTAGGAGATGTAGGACTCGACGATGCCCGCCTCCCCCCGAAAGTCGTAGTCCCACACGTGGTCGAGGATCTGCGCCTTGGACAACACCCGGTTGGGGTTGAGCAGCAGATAGCGCAGCAGCTTGAACTCTGTCGGCGACACGTCGATCACCCGGGTGCCGCGCCGGACCTCGTGGTTGTCTTCGTTGAGCTCCAGGTCGTGGAAGCGCAGCACCTCGTCCTCGGTCGTGTCGCCACGGGTCCGGCGCAGGACGGCCCGGATCCGCGCGATGACCTCCTCCAGGCTGAACGGCTTCGTCACGTAGTCGTCGCCGCCGACCGTGAGACCCTTGATCTTGTCCTCCACGCTGTCACGGGCCGTCACGAACACGATCGGCATGTGCCGGCCGTCCTGGCGCAGTTTGCGGGTCACGGTGAAGCCGTCCATGTCGGGCAGCATCACGTCGAGCACGACCAGGTCGGGCTGCTCGCGCACGGCGGTGGCGATCGCGGTGGCCCCGTCAGCGGCCGTGAACACGTCGAATCCCGCGAACCGCAACGACGTGGCAAGGAGTTCGCGGATGTTGGGCTCGTCCTCGACGACGAGCAGGCGTGCCTCGAGAGTGGCGCTGGTCACGATCGCCAGTGTGGATTCGCTTCCTGTGAGTTGACTGGACGTTTCCGCGTCCCGGGGACCCGAGCGCGGTGGGCGGCGCCCACCGCGCGGCGAGCGGTCCGCGGCAGCGCCCGCTGGTCGAGGGCTCCCAGGTCGAGGGCTCCCAGGTCGAGAGGTCACCGGTCCAGGGCTCCCAGATCGTCGGCGTCGACGATGCGGTAGGCGTAGCCCTGTTCGGCGAGGAAGCGCTGCCGGTGCGCCGCGTATTCGGCGTCGACCGTGTCTCGGGCCACGATCGTGTAAAAGTGCGCAGTGCGCCCGTCTGCTTTGGGGCGCAGCACCCGCCCGAGCCGCTGCGCCTCCTCCTGGCGGGACCCGAACGTACCGCTGACCTGAATCGCGACGGCGGCCTCGGGGAGGTCGATCGAGAAGTTGGCGACCTTGCTCACCACGAGGGTGGCGAGCAAACCCTGACGGAACTGCTCAAAGAGCTTCTGCCGGGCCGCGACAGTCGTCTGCCCCGTGATCAGCGGCGCGTCGAGGGTGTGGGCCAAGGTGCGAAGTTGGTCGAGGTATTGCCCGATCACCAGGGTGGGCTCCCCGGCGTGTCTCAGGATGAGTTCTTGCACGAGGCGATCCTTGACGGTCGCGCACGAGGCGAGGCGGTGCCGGTCTGCGGCCTCGGCGGTCGCGTACGCCAATCGGTCTGACTCGGGCAACGCGACGCGCACCTCGACGCAGTCCGCCGGCGCGATGTAGCCCTGCGCTTCGATGTCCCTCCACGGCGCGTCGAACCGCTTGGGTCCGATGAGGCTGAAGACGTCGCCCTCCCGACCGTCCTCGCGTACGAGCGTCGCCGTGAGCCCGAGGCGGCGGCGGGCCTGCAGGTCGGCGGTCATCCGAAACACGGGGGCGGGCAGCAGGTGCACCTCGTCGTAGACGATGAGCCCCCAGTCGCGGGCGTCGAGCAGGTCCAGGTGCCGGTAGACGCCCTTGCGTCTGGTCGTGAGCACCTGATAAGTGGCGATCGTGACCGGGCGGATCTCCTTGCGCGCTCCGCTGTACTCGCCGATCTCGTCCTCGGTGAGCGTCGTGCGGCGCAGCAGCTCCTCGCGCCATTGACGAGCCGAGACGGTGTGCGTCACGAGGATGAGCGTCGTCGTCTGAGAGCGGGCCATCACGCCCGCGCCGACGAGCGTCTTGCCCGCACCGCACGGGAGCACCACGACGCCAGAGCCGCCGTGCCAGAAGCCGTCGATGGCGTGCTCCTGGTACGCGCGCAGCGACCACCCGTCGTTCTTCAGCGCGATCGCGTGGGCTTCGCCGTCCACGTATCCCGCGCGGTCCTCAGCCGGCCAGCCGATCTTGAGCAGCTCCTGTTTGAGGCGTCCCCGCTCGCTCGCGTGGACCAGCACCGTCCGCTCGTCGACCCGCTCCCCGAGCAGTGGGCGGACCCGCTTGCTGCGCAGCACCTCCTCCAGGACCGGCACGTCGGTGGTGACGAGCGCGAGGCGCGCGTCGGCCTGCTTTTCCAGGACGAGCCGGCCGTAGCGGGCCATGGTGTCCGCTACGTCGAGCAGCAACGCCTGCGGGACCGGGTAGCGGCTGTGGGTGACCAGGGCGTCCACGACCTGCTCGGCGTCGTGGCCCGCGGCCCGTGCATTCCACAGGCCGAGCGGGGTGAGCCGGTAGGTGTGCACGTGCTCCGGTGCCCGCTCGAGCTCCGCGAAGGGCGCGATCGCGGCGCGCGCGGCGGCGAAGGCCGGGTGGTCCACCTCCAGCAGGAGGGTCCGATCGCTCTGCACGATCAGCGGGCGATCGCTCATGGGGCCGGGGCAAAAGATAAGAAGACCGTCGCGCTGATGAGCACCGCGAGGCACACGAGAAGTGAGATGCCGAACGCGATGCCCCCGCACACCATCCCGGCGACCACCTTGCCGTCTCCGCGGACCGAGCCGCCGGCGTCCCGGATCTCTCGACGCACCCGGCGTCCGGCGATGAGCGAGTAGAGCCCTCCCAGCCCCGGCACGACGCACAGGAACGTGCCGACCAGCGTCGCGATGCCCACTGCGAGGATCGCACCGGACTGCGGGTGGTCGGGCGCCCACGGGTCGGGCTGCCACGGACCGGCGTACGGCGGGTCGCCGGCGTACGGGGGGCCCACGGCCGGCCCGCCCGCGGCGGGGTCGCCGACGTATGGGGGGATCGGCGCGACGCGGGGCGGGACGACGGGGGGCCGTTGCGGGGGATCATCGTGGGGCACGTACGGCGGCACAGGAGAGGCCGCCCCGTACCCGTGGGGGCTCCACCGACGCGTCGGGTCTGCGCCGGCGTGGGGACCCTCGGCGAGGGGATCTGCGCGTGCTGGATCCTCTCCGAAGAGATCCGGCGGTGGTGGTTGATCGCTCACGGGACCATCGTCGTCGATCGGTTCACCGGTCGTCGACCGGCATGCCCTCGGGCCGGGCAGAAGGTGTAGCACTGTCCTGCGGCACGTACGGTGGAGGTCGGTTCACCTCGGAAAGGGCCCATATGTGCTCAGGTATCACTCGCGAGGCCATGGATCCCTCGATCCGCCCCCAGGACGATCTCTTCGGCCACGTGAACGGTACGTGGATCGCGCAGACGGAGATCCCGCCGGACCGAGGACGCTACGGCTCGTTCGACATCCTGCGGGAACAGTGCGAGAGCGACATGCGCGCGCTGCTCGACGAGGCCGCCACCCGGGCAGACGGAGCCGGCACAGACGAGGCCCTCGCCGGGGCCCTTTACGCGTCGTTCCTCGACGCGGAACGGGCCGAGGCGCTCGGTCTGGCGCCCCTGCGACCCATCCTGGCCCAGGTCGAAGCCGTCGCGGACGTCGAGGGTCTCGTCGCGATGCTCGGGCGGTTGCAGCGCGAGGGCGTCGGCGGCGCGGTGGAGGCGTTCGTCACCACCGACAAGAAGGACAGCGACGCCTACGTGGTCTACCTGGAACAGTCCGGACTCGGACTGCCCGACGAGGCGTACTACACCGAACCCGCCCACGAGGCCGTCCGTGAGGCGTACCGGGAGCACCTCGCGCGCATGTTCACCCTCGCGGGCGTGGAGCAGGGGCAGGCGCAGGCCGACGCGCAGGCCGTTTACGACCTGCAGTCCGCGCTCGCGGGCGGTCACTGGGACAGGGTGCGCTGCCGTGACGCCGTCGCGACGTATACGCGCCTCGACGCCTCCGGGCTGCGCGAGCTCGCCCCGGCGTACGACTGGGCGGGGTGGTCGCGCGCCGCGGGGGCTCCTGACGGCGCTCTCGATGCCGTCGTCGCACGCCAGCCCTCGTACTTGCAGCGCCTTTCTGAGGAGCTCGAACGGGCCGGCCTCGCGACCTGGAAGGCGTGGCTGCGCGCGGTGGTGCTGCACGCGTACGCCCCGTTCCTGCACGACGAGATCGCGTCGGAGGACTTCGACTTCTACGGGCGCACCCTGAGCGGCACGCCGGAACAGCGGGCCCGCTGGCGGCGCGGCATCGCGCTGGTGGACCACCTGGTGGGGGAGGCCGCGGGTCAGCTGTACGTGCGTCACCACTTTCCGCCGTCCGCGAAGGAGCGCGCGGGCGCGCTGGTGGCCAACCTCGTCGAGGCCTACCGGCGCGACATCGCGGATCTGGAGTGGATGACATCGAGCACCCGTCAGAAGGCGCTGGAGAAACTCGCTCTCTTCACCCCGAAGATCGGTTACCCGGACCGCTGGCGCGACTACCGCGGTCTGGAGTTGCGCGCAGATGACCTGTTCGGCAACGTGCGTCGCGCGTACGCCTTCGAGACAGACCGGATGTGGCGCAAGCTAGGCTCGCCGGTCGACCGCGGCGAGTGGTTCATGACGCCCCAGACGGTTAACGCCTATTACAACCCGGGCATGAACGAGATCGTCTTCCCGGCGGCGATCCTGCAGCCCCCGTTCTTCGACCCAGACTCGGACGATGCGGCGAACTACGGCGCGATCGGTTCGGTGATCGGCCACGAGATCGGGCACGGGTTCGACGACCAGGGCAGCCGGTACGACGGCAACGGGGAACTCGTCGACTGGTGGACCGCCGACGACCGGGCCGCCTTCGAGCGACTCGCGGGGGCGCTGATCGAGCAGTACGGCGCTTTCACACCCCGCGAGACGCCCGGCGAGCGCGTCAACGGCGAACTCACGGTGGGGGAGAACATCGGAGACCTCGGCGGGGTGACCATCGCGCACCTCGCCTACCGCATCGCCCTCGACGGGCAGGAGCCGCCGATCATCGATGGGATGACCGGTGACCAGCGGTTCTTCGCCGGGTGGGCCCAGATCTGGCGGATGCGCGCTCGCCTGGAGGAGGCTCGCCGCCTCCTCGCCCTCGACCCGCACTCGCCGGGGGAGTTCCGCGCCAACATCGTGCGCAACCTGACCGAGTTCTACGACGCCTTCGACGTGCGCGAGGGAGACGGGTTGTGGCTGCCGCAGGACCAGCGGGTACGGATCTGGTGAGGGGATCGATGATCGCAGCCCCGGCGTCGCGGGGACGGGGCGGTGCGACGGTCGAAGCCCCCTCACGCTTCGCGGTGTGGGGTCGCCGCGTCGTGGTGGCCCTGTCGTCCGCAGGGCTGCTGGCTTCGACGCTCTGGTGGTGGGACCTCACCGGGCCGATCCCTGCCGTGCAGGCCGCCTACCCGCTCGTTCCCGTGGCGGCGGTCGCGCTGCTCCTCGCGTCGATCCCCGCTCGGGCCCGCCGGGCCGCCGAGGTCGCCGCCCTCGCCCTCGCGCTCTGCGCGGTGGCGATCTTGCCCGTCGCGAGCGCACCGCTGCGCGCCCCGAGCGTCGATCGGCCCACCCGGAGCCTCGTCGTCATGGCGCAGAACCTCGAATACGGAGAAGGAAGCCTCGACCGCCTCGAATCCGCGGTCAACGACGAGCAGGTCGACGTGCTGGTGCTCGTCGAGGTCGACCAGCGATACCTGCGGCGCCTGCGGGACAGCCCCGTGGGTGCGCGACTTCCGCACGAGTCGGGTCGTCCTGTGGCCGGCGGCGCCGCCGGCACGGTCGTGCTGTCCCGGTACCCGATGCGCGTCGTGGACGCCGACGATGCGCCCGACCCTCGTGGGGAGCATTTCCAGCAGCCGGTCGTTGCCCTCGACGTCGACGGACTCGAGGTGCTCGTGCACGGGGTGCACCCGCTGTCGCCGACCTCGTCCACCCGCCTTCCGCAGTGGCGCTCCAGCCTGGGCGAGCTGGCCGCCTGGCAGCGTGGGCAGCCCCCGCAGGCGCCGTTGATCATGGCCGGAGACTTCAACGCGGGTTGGCCGCACCCAGCGTTCCGCGAGGTCGCGGACGGGATGACGGATGCGCTCGCCGCGACGGGCCAGGCATGGCGACCCACCTGGCCCTACGACGCCAGGATCCCGCCGTTCGTCCAGATCGACCACGTCCTCAGCAGGGGCGCGGCCGTGCAGAGCGCGGGCACGGTGCCGATGCCTGGCTCGGACCATGCCGGCGTCTGGGCGAAGCTGCTCTTGCCCTGAGCCGGGGACCCCCTGCGCCGCGTGGGCGTCAGTCCTACCGAGGTAGGCCCGGGTCGGGGCGACCCGGTGCACTCACATGGGGCGAGCGGGGTTGCCGCCCCAGCGGGCGCCCGCGGGGACGGCCTCGCCCTTCATGAGGAACGAGTCGGGAAGCAGCTCGGAGCCGTCGCCCATGGTGACGTCGTAGTGGATGAGCGCACCGCGGCCGACGGTGCATCCGTCGCCGATCACGGTGTGATCAGCCTTGAACGTGCCGTCCTCCATGGAGTGGCACTGAATGACGGCACCGGCGCCCAGGGTGCAGTCGTCGCCGATCGACACCAGCGTCCGCTCCGGGATGCCGCACCCGTCGTCGAACAGGCGCCGACCGACTCGCACCCCCACCAGACGCCACGACAGACCCTTCAGCGGCGTGCCGTCGAACAGGCCCAGCGGGGCCGCCAGCAGCTTCCAGTACCGCTCGTGCCACCAGAAGTATGGGTGATAGATGGAGCAGAACTGCGGCTTCAACGAGCGGAACCGCATGGTGGCCCGTTCTACGAGCACACCGTAGGTGAAGGGCAACGCGAGCGTGACCGCCGCAACCGCCACCAGGATCCACACGCCCGTGCGGGCGTAGAGCGCCGCGGCCATCAGCCCGACCAGCGTCACCACGGCGACCTCAACCCACCGCACGAGGAGGAAGATCCCCATCGTCGCCAGGTTGTGCCGGTTCTTGGCCGCGATCCGACTCGCAAGTTCATCACCGGTCTTGAGCGAGTCGAAGCGATGGTCGTCGGTGACGGTCCGCGGGATCTCGAAGCACGGCGACCCAAGCAGGCCGACGTTCTCGTGCACAGATCCGTCGATGGGCACCATCGCCTTGGTGGCGATCAGCACGTTGGCCCCGGTGCGCGCACCGGCTGGGTACGCCACGGCAGTGCCCAGGAAATTGTGCGCGCCGATCGTGAGCGGGTCGACGCGCACCGCGCTGTCGGAGTAGTCCATATTGATGAGCGAGGCCCCGTCGGACACCATGGTTCCCCGCCCGATCTCCACGGCGAATGGGGTGCCGTGGTCCAGGTCCGCGCCGAAGTTCGAGCCTGTCTGCTCGACGTCGGGCATGCAGTATCCGAGCGCGCGCAGGTAGCCGACCATATAGGAGCTGTCGCCGAACAGTTCGACGTAGAACTTGGCGTTCGTCATCCGCCGGACCGCCTTGAGCACGCCGTGATGGAATCCGTAGACGGGGTATGTGCGCCCCGGCGTGACGAGCCGGTTGAGCAGGGGCGGAAGCGTGAAGACCAGCGCGCCCCCGAGCAGGAGAGCGCCGAAGAACAGCGCAGCCGACCAGCCGACGCCGTCGACGTAGAACCAGCCGCCGGTGAGATCGTTCGGGCCGCCCTCCATGAGGCCGGACAGCACCGGAGTGGAGACGAACAGCTCGGATCCGGCAAGTGCCAGCGGGGCGGTGACGAGCACGGTCACGAGCACCTGCGTCGCTCCGAACACGACGCGGCGCGGGCCGCCCCCGGGGAGGGAGTCGACGCGGCGGTAGTCGACCTGCGCAGGTCCGGCCGGTGACCCATGCCACGTCTGTCCGGCGGGGACGTGTTGCCCTTCCCACAGTGCGGACGTGTGGCCGAGCTGGGCGCGCTCGCCCACCGAGGTGCCGATGTCGAGCACGGTGTGCTCGCCGATGAAGGCGCCCGACCCGATGCTCACCGGGCCGGTCTCGATCATCCCGGCGCGCGCCCGATAGCACGAGATGCGCGACTCCTGCCGGATGACGGCGTTCTCCCCGACGTGGAAGAGGTCGGTGCATACCGGCACGTCCTTGGTGAGGATCAGCGAGCCCCGGCCGATCCTGGCTCCGAGCGCACGAAGGTACATCGTGTACAGCGGGGTCCCCACGGTCAACGCCAGCGGATTGGTCTTGATGAGCGTCTTCACCACCCAGAACCTGACGTACGCGAGGCTCCACACCCGGATCTGCTGTGGCTTCCACCGCCCGATCAGCACCCACTTGGCGATGACGGGCAGACCGCAGATGAGCAGCAGTGTGCCGGCCCCGGCCACGACGCTTCGCAGGTACAGGTCGGTGAGCCCGGGCGCGGAGGCGAGCCACCTCAGGTCAGCCGTCAAGACTTCCGCGGTGATCCAGAGCCACCCGACTAAGCAGAGAATCTGCAGGATCGCGCACATGAGGTACTCCACCCCGCGGGCGCGGGACCTGCGGGGTCCGGCTCCGGCTCCGGTGGGCTCGGCCGGTCGCCGAACGGGGACGGTGGAGGGGCTGTCGGCCGCCTCGGTGAGCGCCGCCGCCAGCTCGCGCACCGTGGGGTGCAGGTAGACATCCCGCGTGGCGACCGTCGGCAGATCGTCGTGGTGAAGGGCCCGAATCCGGGCGCAGTAGTGCGCGGCCAGCAGCGAGCTGAGCCCGAGGACGTCGAAGAAGTGGCTGTCCATCGAGACGAGGTCGAGGCCGAGGACGTCGGCCAACTCCTGCGCCAGCACCGACTCGACAGGCGTGGTGGGCGCGGCGTATCCGTCGCGCGCCGCGAGCCGGCGCGGCAGGCTCGGCGCGGGCAGGTTGTTTCGGTCGGCCTTTCCACTGACCAGCAACGGGATGGTGGACAGCTGTTCCAGGTAGGCGGGCACCATGTGGGCCGGGAGGCGTTCTCGAAGCATCTCAAGGATGGCGTCGCGCCCTGGTGCGTCGCCATCAGGTCCGTCGTCGCCGCCGGTGTCCTCCACGCTGTAGAACGCGGCCAGTTCCACAACACCTGGTTGGCGCTCGTGCGTGGCGACCGCCGCCTGCGCGATGCCGGGCATACGCAGCAGCACCGATTCGATCTCGGTCAACTCGATGCGGTAGCCGCGGATCTTCACCTGGGAGTCGGCGCGCCCGACGTAGGTGATTCCTTCAGGATCGGCGCGCACCAGGTCCCCGGTGCGATACGCGCGGCCCTCACCGAGGGCGGGCACGGGGACGAACCGGCGGGCGTCCTGTGCGCAATCCAGGTAGCGTGCCACCCCGGCGCCGCCGATGACCAGCTCCCCCACCTCGCCCCACGACACCAGCTCGCCAGTGTCCGGGTCGATGACGGCCAGCTGCCAGCCGGCCAGCGGTAGGCCGATCCGCACAGGCTCGCCGAACTGAAGGCGCGCCGCCGAGGAGACGACCGTTCCCTCGGTGGGTCCGTACGTGTTCCATACGTCAGGGCACCGCGCGGTGAGTCGGTCGGCCAGCCCCGCCTGGCAGGCTTCCCCGCCGAGGATGAGTAGCCGCAGGCCGTCGAGCATCTCGACCGGCCACATCGCGGCCATGGTGGGCACGGTCGACACCACGTCGATCCTGCGCTCGACCAGCCACGCGGCCAGGTCGGGGCCGGTGCGCATCAGCGCCCGGGGCGCGGGCACCAGGCAGGCGCCGTGAGCCCAGGCCAGCCACATCTCCTCGCAGGAGGCGTCGAACGCGACCGACATCCCGGCGAGCACCCGGTCACCGGGGCCCAGCGGGTCGTCCGCGACGAACAGCGCGGATTCGGCGTCGACGAAGGCAGCGGCGCTGCGGTGGGTGACGGCGACGCCCTTGGGCACGCCGGTTGTGCCCGAGGTGAAGATAATCCAGGCGTCGTCGTCCGGGACGGGCGGACGATGCGACGGTTGGTGGTGTCGCGACGCGATCCGCACGACCGGGCCGTCGACCGTCATCACCGCGCACACCCCGGCCTCCGCGAAGACCGTCTCGGCGCGCGCCTCTGGGTCGTCCATGTCGACCGGCACGTACGCGGCCCCGGTGGAGAGCACCGCGAGGATCGACACATACAGCTGGGCCGTCCCGGACGGCAACCGGATGCCGACCCGGTCGCCCGCGCCGATGCCGGCGGACGCCAGGGTGCTGGCCGCCGAGTCCACCTCACGCATCAGGTCTGTGTAGTCCAGTCGCCGAACGCCGTCGTCGATCGCGGCAGCCTGCGGGAAACGGGTGGCGGTCGCCTGAAGGATCTGCCAGAGCGTGCGCGCAGGCCCGCTGGGGCCGCCGTCGTACGACGCCCCCGTCGTGTTCGCGGTGAATGCTGGAACTCGGTCGATGGCGGAGGTCCGGGAGCGCTCCATCTCGACCATCTCCTCACGTGGAACCATGGGGGATCTACCTCCGATGAAATCGGCTAACCACGTTGGCCGCCGATGGCCAGCCGCCTGAGCAGGAGATCCGCACTGGGACAAACTGCTTCGGGACCTGACAACTGCAGACTCGACCCGTTTCCTAGGAGGGTGCTAGGGGGAGCCTGTCAAGTGGCGCGACCCGGTGCTGGTCGGTGAAGCGCAGGTGGAGGAACGATCGGTCTGGGGGGCACGGCGATCAGGGGTGGTCAGCTGGTCGGAGCCGTGCGTTCACGGCCGGGGTCACGCCGTCGACGCGATGCACGGCGTACGAGCACCCCGACCTCTACACCGATGCCGACGAGCGCATTGCCGAGCGGCTGGCGGCAGCTGGAGACCATGGCCGCAAGCGCGCGGGATCGACACGACCACGTCACTCGGCGCGGCACTGACCGAACTGAGCCGCCACTGGCAGCGGGACGATCCCGTTGTGACCGATCCACGTCCACCGCGCGCGACACGGGCCAGCGTGACCCTGTGCTGGTGTGCTGTCGTGGCGGCCCCCGGCCTCCTGCGGTCAGTCGCGCGGCGTCCGCACGACCATGACGGGGCAGTCGGCGGATTCGACGACCTGCTGGCTCACCGAGCCGAGCAGCATGCCACGGAAACCCCCACGACCGCGTGAGCCGATGACGAGCAAGTCCACGTCTGCGGCGGCTGCCACCACCGTCGGGGCGGTCGGCCCACGTTCCACCCGCACCTCGATCTGGAGGTCGGGATGGGCCCGACGAGCCGCTGCGACGTCGCCGTCGACCAGCGACCGGTAGCGCTGCTCGATCTGGTTCCAGTCATCGGTACCCGGGGTCGTGACCACGTAGCCATCGACCATCTCGAGGAACCAGGTGGTCAGGACGACCAGGCCCGTCGTGCGCTCCACGGCCTCGGCGGCGGCGCGCTCCACCGCGGCGCGACTGCCGGCGCTGCCGTCCGTGGCGACGAGCACCGGACCGTCGGCGCCGATGCGTGCCCCCTCACGGATGACGACGACCGGACACGCGCAGTGAGCGGTCGTCGCATGCGCGGTCCGGCCGAGCGCGAGTCGAGCCAGGCCGCGCCGAGGTTTGCTCCCCACGACGACGAGATAGGCGTCTTCGGATGCCTCGATCAGGATCTGTTCAGGCCGGCCGAGGACGGCCTGGCCGGTGACGACCACGTCCGGGAAGGCGCGGAGCGCCACGCCGATGGCCCGCCCGACGACCGGCGACTCGCGCAGTTCGGGCTCAACGACGTCGAGGTCGTACGGTGAGCCCAGGACGTTGGCGGCCAGGAGGTCGCCGAAGGCGGGCAGTGCATGAACGACGACAAGGCAGCGATGGGTCCGGGTGGCCTCTCCCGCCGCCCACGTCATGCACGTCTGGTCCACGTCAGTGCCGTCGACACCGACGACGATGGCGCCGTCGGTGGTGAACGGGCCTCGTGCGGCGTCGTTGTCCATAGCCCCACTATCCCTTGCTGGTCGTTTATCCCTTGCTGGTCGTTGCCAACACGTGCTGCGCGCTGATTCCCCGGTGGAGGAACGATCGGTCGGCGGCCGCCCGGCTGTCAGGAGTGGTCCTCCGGGCGGAGCCGTTCGGTCACGACCGGCGTCACCCCGTCGATGCGATGCAAGGCGTACGAGCGTGGGCGTCCGTCGTCGCCGAGCCCGTGGAGTCGCCCGGCCTCGACCCGCACGGGTTCCAGCCGGACGCGCCGGGGCGCGCCGGAGCCGTCGAGCACCCCGAGCCACAGCGTTCGGCGCTCGGCCGCCGCGTCGCGCAGGAACGCGGCGAGATCGGCGGGTGGGAGACGGCGTAGCGGCGTCCGGTCGCCGCAGTCCCCCCGCCGCGTCTCGTCGGCCCGGTGCGCGTCCCCCGCGCGAAGCTTCGCGACGAGTTCGCCGGGGTTGTGGTGAACCAGGGTGCGGGGCGTCGACGCGGCGGGCCTGAAACCTCCCGGTCGTGGGACCGGGCCTGCGTGGGCGAGCCAACGGGCCGCGAGGTGCTCGCGCCGCGGGGGCGTCCGGTGGCGCGCGCCTTCCCCGATGACCACGGTTCCGTCGCGACCCTCCGCGACGGGTGCCATGCCGATCTCGCGCAGCACGCTCAGGAGCACCCCGGGAGCGGCGTCGCAGGCGAGCACCGTCGGCGCCAGGCGTCGGGGTCGGTAGGGCGCCATCTCGGGGCGCGCCATGACGTCATCGAGGGCCACCGGTTCCTCGCCGCGTACGTACGTCGACGCGGTGCCCACCCGCAGGCCCCCGTGTCGGCGCGCCACGTCACCCACCAGGTACTGCAAAGGCTGCGGTACGCCCGTACGGCTCGCACCCTCCAACGTCGAGAGGATCCGCGCGCGGTCCCAGCCCGCGTCGAGAGCCCGGCGCACGCTGACGGGGTCGAACCGGTAGACGGTCGCACCACCCCGGGATTCCACCTGCGCCACCAGCCTCAGGAAGTCGGCCAACCGGTCCTCCAGCGGCCCGGGGGCGACGGCCGTGAGATCCGCCTGCAGGAGCACGTGGTTCACGGGCCGGGGCAACATGGCGGCCGCGGCGTCGATGAGTCGTGCGCCGAGCGGCGGTTCGGGGAGATCGGCGCCTGTGAGCAGGAGCCGCGCGGGGCTGGAGAGGCCACCGCTGGCGACCAACCCCAGCCACGTCGCCTGGTCGAGTGCCCCGCGCACGTGGGCGGCGAGCGCGGTCGCCGGATGCAACGGCCGACGCCAGCGGAGTCGCGCCACCAGCGCGCCCGGGTCGGTGCCTGCCCCGGCAGGTAGGGAAGCGAGCACGGTGAGGACGTCGAGCCGCAGCGGGCGGGCGACGGGTGAGTCGGCCTCGACGGTCAACGCATTGATGGCAGGGGGCGCCGCGCGGGAGCCTGCGACCAGCGGGGGACGCGTGCCCACGAGATGCGCGGCGCGGGTGGTGCCGAGCCAGGCCTGCGCCAGAACGGCCCAGCGCTGCGCGGGTTCGACGGCGCGCCACTCGTCATACGCCGGGGTGGGCGCCCAGGTGGGCTCGAGTTGCCGATCGTCGTCGACGAGGCCGGCCGCGTACGCGATCTCGGCGACGAACGCCGCGTGATCGGGCGGCACGTCGAGGGCTCGGGCGAGGACGCGCAGCCCGGCGACGGCCAGCCCCCCGGCGCGCAGCACCCGGGGCGGGTCGGCCTCCCACAACCGCGCCAGCTCCACGACGTTCCTCAGCAGATCCGCGGCGGCGAAGCCCGCGGCCGCGTCAAGCGCCGTCTGGTCCGGACCCGTGGACCCACCCGGTGCCATGACGGGAAGGTCGGGTGGCTCTATGGGGACGGTTCGGTGAAGGCGGCCGCCGCGCAGCGCGAGCGCCAGAGCCGCGGGTAGCCGCACCTCACCGGCCCGACCCGGCCCCGCCTGCTCGAGCAGACCCCGCGCCGCCAGGGCGGTGACGCGCGCCGCGAGCGGACCCTGCTCATCGAAGACGCCGACGCACGACCACGCCATCGCCGCCAGCACCTCGCGGTCCGCGGCGTTCAGGTGGCGGACCGCATCCCGAGCCGCCGCGACAGAGGCCTCGCTCACAGCGCCGGGGGTCAACCCGGCGATCGATGCTCCGAGCGCGTCCAGCACGTGCGGACGCACCCGCCGGCCGACGCTGTGGCCGGTCAACAACGCCCGCGCCCACAACTGCTCGCAGGCTGTGCCGAACGGAGCCCGGTCGAGGGCCGGTCTGGTGCCTGGCGGGGCGCTCACGCCCGCCACCGCGGCCGCCCAGCAGCTCGTACTCTCGTCCGACCCCCCCACTTCCCGGCCACGCTCCGCGAACGCCAGGCACTGCAGGACCGCTAACAGGCCTTCGTCGAGGTCATCGATCGCACGGCGCACGCTCGTCGCCGTCGCGGCGCGGGCGGCCAGCGCGGAGATGTCCACAGGGAGGGGGTGAGTGAGGTCAGGGCGCAGGAGCAGCAGCTCCGCGAGCTGCGCGTCGTCACGGCGGCGCAGGTCGTCGACGAAGCTGGGAGGCATCCCCTCACGGTACGGTGACCCCGCACCGCGCGCCCCGGCGGTACGAGGCGGTGTGCCTCCTGGAGCGCCTCGTGGGGTGCCTCGTGAGTGCGTCGAGGGAGCGCCTCACTCGTGCCGGCGGAGTTCCTGGCGCAAGGGCGGTTGAGCGTGCCGCGCACCGCCGCGGTGTGAGCACCTTCGGGCACGACGACCGCGCAGCCAGGACGGGCGACGGGACCCCACGTACCGACTAGCCTGGGGGGACCCGGCGCGGTGCGCGCACGGGCTGTGCGGACTGATGTGGGAAAGGTGTCTCCGGTGCCTGTTGGCAAGGTCAAGTTCTACGACGCGGCGAAGGGCTTCGGGTTCGTCGCGTCCGAGGACGGCGAGGACGTGTTCGTGCACGCCTCGGCGTTGCCCGAAGGTGTGACGCTGAAGCCGGGGATGCGGTTGGAGTTCAGCCTGGCCCGAGGCAAACGGGGCAGCCAGGCCATGCAGGTGAGCGTGCTCGACCCCGTCCCCTCGGTGGCGGAGGCGCAGCACGCCAAACACCGCCGATCTCCGGAGGAGATGACCCTCATCACCGAGGACCTGATCAAAATGCTCGACGGGGTCAACGAGCAGTTCCGGCGCGGGCGGTACCCGGATCGCCGCGACGGCGAGAAGGTCGCGGTCGTGCTGCGGGCTGTCGCGAGCCATCTGGACGGTACTTGAGATGAGCACCGTCCGTCCCGACGCGACCCTGACCGCCGCGGTGGACGTCGCGCGCGCCGCCGCCGAAGAGATCGCCGACCCTGGTGCGGTCGGCGCGCACGTCGGGGTACGGATGGAGGCCGAGCGGCTCGCAACCCACCTGTTCGACTGCACGGCGCCCGCCTACCGGGGGTGGACCTGGGCTGTCACCGTGACGAGAGTGGCCCGCAGTCGCAGCGTGACGATCTGCGAGACACACCTCTTGCCCGGGGACGACGCGCTGCTCGCTCCGGAGTGGGTGCCCTACGCGCAACGGCTCACCGGCGATGACATCGGGCCGGGCGACGTGCTGCCGTTCGTCGAGGACGACCCGCGACTGGAGCCAGGATTCGAGGCGACGGGCGAGGAGGACGTGGACGTGATGGCACTGTGGGAGCTGGGCCTCGGTCGGCACCGAGTCCTGTCGGCGCAAGGTCGCCAGGAGGCGGCACAGCGCTGGTACGACGGCGACCATGGGCCCACGGCGGAGGCGGCCATGAAGGCGTCGGCGGCGTGTTCGACGTGCGGTTTCTATGTCCCGACGGCGGGCATTCTGCGGCGCCTCTTTGGAGTGTGCGCCAACGTCTGCTCGCCGAGCGACGGGCGGGTCGTCACCCTCGACCATGGTTGCGGCGCTCACAGTGAGACCGATGTGCAGGTGGGACGACCCGTGCCGGTCGGCGAGCCTATTCTCGACGAGTTCGCCTGGGACGAACTGTCTCGGGATGAGCTGGCTGACGACCGTGCTTGAACACCAGCCGGTCTGAGCGTCAGGCCGACTCGGCGTTGCCCCGCCCGCGGCGGATGTAGCCGTAGCCGAGCCCCCCCAGCAGCAAGGCGGCGACGCACGTCCACGGCCACCAGGAGCGCTCCCCGGTATGAAGGTCCGGCACCGCCAAGACGACCGCGAGCGCCACCGCCCAGACGACGAGCAGCGGCAGGAGCGTGTGCGACAGCGGCCACCGGAGCGGTTCAGGGTCGGGCAGCCTCTGCGAGCGGGGGAGACGGGCCATGCCCTCACCGTACGTTCGACCGGCGCCTGGACGGGTGTCTGGCACCCAGGCCGGCGGTTCTAGGCTGGCCTCAGTTTCGCGATGTGCGTTGCGATCGATCCGATCCGTGAGCTGCAGCACAGCTGCTGAGCGGATCCCCACCCCCAGGAGGAGGTGCATGGCGGTGACACCGCGAACCCGACGGATCGTCGTGCTGATCGCGCTCGCCGGGCTGTTGTTGGCCGGAATCGCGCCCCTCTTCACACGGTGACGCGAGTGCGCTGACGGGGGGGGGCGGGATGACCCAGCTGAGCGTCACGGCCGAGCACAGCTCACAGCTTCAGGCACGGCGCGCCGACGACGACCAGGAGGATGGGTGGGCCACGCGGCAGGCTGTCGTTCGCAAGGTCCTCCGGGCGGTGCGTGGCAGACGCGCGGCGTCGACACGCTGAAGGCCGGGCCCGCCTACAGGCGACCCGGCCTTTGACCCACCCGTCGATCTGGCTGTCACGAGGACACCACAAGGTTGGTCAGGGTTGTGAACCGGCGGGCGCGACCCAGCTCGGGGGTCCTAGGCCGCGCCCGCTCGGCGTGGTTGAAGGCTAGAGGAGCGCCCGAGCCGACGCAAGTCTTCTCCCCCGTCTGGATGCGTACGCCCTCGAGCCCGCGGGAGGAACTGGGCATTGTTGCTGGTCAGCCGGGGGACTCGCGCGCGCGTCGGTCGGCAATGGGACAATGGTGGAGTGACGGAGCTGATCGATACGACGGAGATGTATCTCAGGATCATCTTCGAGCTGGAAGAGGAAGGCACGCCCACCCTGCGCGCGCGCATCGTCGACCGTCTCGGGCACTCTGGACCGACCGTGTCGCAGACCGTGGCTCGCATGGAGCGGGACGGACTGCTCGCGGTTCAGCCCGACCGCAGTCTGCTGCTGTCCGAGGTCGGCCGCGCCCGCGCCACCCGGGTGATGCGCAAGCACCGCCTGGTCGAACGGCTCCTGTTCGACGTGATCGGCTTGGAATACGAGCACGTACACATCGAGGCGTGCCGATGGGAACACGTGGTGAGCGAGCGGGTCGAGCGCAAGATCCTGCGCCTGCTCGAGGACGGACGCGAGAGCCCGTACGGCAACCCGATCCCCGGTCTCGACGAGCTGGGAGTGTTGCCAGTGAGCGGCGCCGGATCGGCCGTGCGAGGTGTCGTGGCCCTCGCCGACGTGTCCGACGTCACTGCTCACGTCGAGATCCACCATCTTAGCGAGGCGTTGCAAGACAACCCCGAGGCGCTCGGCCGCCTACGTGGTGTCGGCCTGGTGCCGGGCGCGAGCGCGCACGTCGAGCGTCGCGGTGACGAATGGGTGCTCCGCCGCGCCGGCGACGAGCCGGCCACGTTGAGTGCCGAACTCGCCGCACATCTGCGCGTCGTGGTGATCGAGGCTGTCGGCCCCTGACGATCTGGTTCTCGCCCGCTCAGAGCATCGGGGGCAGTGGGTCGGCCACGGCGAACTCGGCCTCGGTGGCCGCCCGGATCTCCTCGACGGTGAACTCCGGGTTGACCTCGGTGAGCGTGAGCTTGTCGTCGACGAATTCCAGCACACCCATCTCCGTGATGATGATGTCCACGCAGTGCGGGGCGGTGAGGGGCAGCGTGCACCTCGTGAGGATCTTGGGGGCGCCCTTCTGGGTGTGCTCCATCGCGATAATGACGCGCTTAGCGCCCACGACCAGGTCCATGGCGCCGCCCATCCCGGGCACCATCTTGCCGGGGATGATCCAGTTGGCCAGGTTGGCGTCCTGATCGACTTGAAGCGCTCCGAGCACGGTCGCATCGACGTGACCGCCGCGGATCAGCCCGAACGAGGTGGATGAGTCGATGAACGCGCCGCCTGCGGGGCAGGTGGCTGGCTGCCCCCCGGCGTCGATCACGTATCTCGGGTCGGCGTGCTCCTTGTCGGGGCGCGGCCCGACCCCGACGATGCCGTCCTCCGACTCGATGATCACGTGCACGTCGGAGGGCAGGTACTCCGGGATCAGCGTTGGCAGGCCGATTCCCAGGTTCACGAAGTCGCCGTCGCCGAGCTCCTTCGCGGCCCGCCGGGCGATGAAGCGCTTGATCTGTCGCTTGTCCATGCGCGTGGCCATTACAGGCGACCCCCGTCCACGATGTAGTCGACGAGGACGCCCGGGGTGACGACATCCTCCGCCTTGATGTCGCCGATCTGCACAAGATGGTCCGCCTCGGCGATGACGAGGTCGGCGGCGGTAGCCATCCAGACATTGAAGTTGCGGGTGGTGCCCTTGTACCAGACGTTGCCGAGAGTGTCGATGTTGAACCCGTTGATGAGCGCGACGTCGGCGCGCAGCGGGGGCTCCAGGAGGTAGTCCTTGCCGTCCACGGTGATAACGCGCTTCCCCTCAGCGACAAGGGTGCCGAGCCCCGTGGGAGTGAGGACGCCGCCCAGGCCCGCGCCGCCCGCGCGGATCTTCTCGACGAATGACCCTTGCGGCACCAACTCGACCTCCATCTCACCGGAGTTCATCAACTCGGCCACGGCCGGGTTGAGGCCGACGTGTGTCGCGATCAGCTTGCGCACGCGGCGGTCCTCCACCAGCCTGCCCACGCCGAAGCCCGGCTTGCCGCCGTCGTTGCACAGCACCGTGAGGTCTCGTACGGGTGTGGCGAGCAGCGCGTCGATGATCTTGTGCGCGTTCCCGCAGCCCATGAACCCGCCGATCATGACGGTCATACCGTCGTTGACGAGCGCTGCGGCGTGGGTGACGCTGACGACCTTGGCCATGCCGCGTGTCTCCTGATCGTGCGCCTGCGTTGATGGGAGGTGGGGTTCGGCGCCGCCGGTGCGGACCGGCCTCGTCCCTCACGACCCTAGCCGTGACGCGCGGTGTCGCGTGCCCGCCGTCCTCCCGCGTCGATGGATACCGTCCCGGTCCGATGAGTGCGCGTCGTCCTGCCTAAGGATGAACAGACCCTGTCTTGGGTTTGGACAACCCTCGCCGCCTCTCTAAGCCGTCATGTCCACGATCCGATCAGCAGATAGGTCGTCTCGTGATCTTGTGAGCCACTTCACAGAAGGCATGAAAATGGGGGTGACCTGGGACTCGACGCTTTGACGGCGGCCTGTCGTGACCGTACCTTAGGCGTCCTGTAACCGAACCGTGACATGGCGACGCGCGCCGGGGTACCTTCATGGAAGTCGCTCATCCCTGGGGCGGCTCCGGAGCTGGGATGCCGAGTCCTGCCGCTAGGCTCCGCGACCACAACGTGTGCACCGGCAGGAGCGGGGGACCCAATCGCGGTCTCTCTTGAGAGAGTCCTTGGGGTGTAGCCGCCAATCCCTATGTGCCAGGCGGCCGGGTGAACTCCTACCCGAACCCGACAGCTCACCTCGTAGGCAGCTGGAGAGGCTCATCCCTGTGACCACGCTTGCCGTGGGGCGTCATCGTGCCCCGGGACATCCCACCTTCCGTCATTCCGTCTCCAGTTCCGTGCGGCGAGGCGTAAAGCCCGCCGTGACTGCCTCGTTGGCAGCCGGCGGACTCCTCGCCGCCCTCAGCTCCCCCGCCGCCGCTGCGCCCCCCGCTCCCGCCGCTGACGCGGTGGTCCTCGTGGGCAGCGCGTCGAGCTCGGTGACGTATGGGCTGCCGGTCATGACCAAGGCCGCCACCTCGAGCGCCACGAAGTTCTCCGGCGCGACCCTGTCCGGTCGGGCCGGCGTCGCTGCTCGATCCGTGGCGCTCGCCGCCGCGTCCTCCGCAGCCGCTCGGGTGCCGACCCCTTCCGTCGCCACGGCCACCGCCGCCGCGCGCACGGTGCGGGCCGTCGCGCCCGTCGCGGCCGCCCCCCGTGGGGGCGTTCTCGGCATCGCGGCCGGGTTGTCCGGAGTCCCGTACAGCTGGGGTGGCACGTCCCCCGCCGGCTTCGACTGCTCCGGCTTCACGCAGTACGTGTTCCGCCAGGCCGGCGTGTCGCTTCCGCGCACCGCCGGTGCGCAGCGCGCCGCCTCCATCCCGGTGTCCAACCCCCAGCCTGGAGACCTCATCTTCTTCGGCACCTGGCACGTGGGCATCTACGCCGGCGGTGGGATGATGTACGACGCCCCGACCGCTGGACAAGCCACCGGGATGCACAAGATCTGGAGCAACGCGGTGACGTACGGCCGCGTGCGCTGACCTGGCGAGTCCTCGCCGCCCGGGCACCCTTCGCTGGTGTTCGGGCGGCGTTGTCGTGTCAT
>JBDTWM010000040.1:0-21928 GCA_040006675.1 Dermatophilaceae bacterium
AGATGGTCGTGCTCGACGTCGACCACCCCGACATCGTGGAGTTCGTCGAGACCAAAGCGCGAGAAGAGGTCAAGATCCGCGCGCTGCGCGACGCCGGATTCGACATGGACCTCGGCGGCAAGGACATCGTGTCGGTGCAATACCAGAACGCGAACAACTCGGTCCGGGTCTCTGATCAGTTCATGCGCGCGGTCGAGGAGGGCGCCCCGTTCGGGCTCACGGCGCGCCTCACCGGCGAGGTCATCGAGCAGATCGACGCCCGCGAGCTGTTCGGCAAGATCGCCCAGGCGGCGTGGGCGTGCGCCGACCCGGGGATCCAGTACGACGACACGATCAACGCCTGGCACACCAACCCGGAGACGGGCCGGATCACGGCCTCCAACCCGTGCTCGGAGTACATGTCGCTCGACAACAGCTCCTGCAACCTCGCGAGCCTCAATCTGCTGAAGTTCCTGCGCGACGACGACACCTTCGACGTGGAGCGCTTCACGAAGGTCGTCGAGCTCGTCATCACGGCGATGGACATCTCGATCTGCTTCGCCGACTTCCCGACCGAGTCGATCGCCGAGACGACACGCGCCTACCGGCAGTTGGGGATCGGGTACGCCAACCTGGGTGCCTTGCTGATGGCGACAGGCCACGGGTACGACTCTGAGGGCGGGCGCGCCTTGGCCGCGTCGATCACCTCGCTGTTGACCGCGGCCGCCTACCGTCGCTCGGCGCTGCTGGCCGCCGCGGTGGGACCGTACGCGGGCTACGCGCGCAACGCGAGCGTCCACCAGCGGGTCATGCGCAAGCACCAGGCCGCCCACGAGGCCGTGCGTTCGCGCGATGAGATGGGCGAGCTGATCCACGCCGAGGCCACCCGGGCGTGGGACGGCGTGGTGACGCTCGGCGCGACGCACGGCTTCCGCAACGCGCAGGCGTCCGTGCTGGCGCCCACCGGGACCATCGGTTTCATGATGGACTGCGACACCACGGGCATCGAGCCGGACTTCTCGCTGGTCAAGTTCAAGAAGCTGGTCGGCGGCGGCTCCATGCAGATTGTGAACCTGACGATCCCGCGGGCCCTGCGTGCGCTGGGCTACCCCGACGAGCAGGTCGAGGCGATCGTGGAATACACCGCTGAGCACGGGCACGTCGTGGACGCCCCGGGGCTGAAGCCGGAGCACTACGAGGTGTTCGACTGCGCGATGGGGGAGCGGGCCATCTCCCCGATGGGCCACGTGCGGATGATGGCGGCGTGCCAGCCGTTCCTGTCCGGCGCGATCAGCAAGACGGTGAACGTGCCCGAGACCGCCACGGTGGGGGACATCGAGGAGGTCTACCTGGAGGGTTGGAAGCTGGGCCTGAAGGCCCTCGCCGTCTACCGCGACAATTGCAAGGTCGGCCAGCCCCTGTCGGACGCGAAATCCAAGAGCGCGCACTTCGGAGGACCGGAGCCGAAGGTCGAGCGGGTCATCGAGTACCGCCCGGTGCGCAAGCGACTGCCGAGGCGACGCCAGTCGGTGACGACGTCGTTCACGGTGGGCGGCGCGGAGGGGTACCTGACGGCAAGTAGCTACCCTGACGACGGGCTGGGCGAGATCTTCTTGAAGTTCGGCAAGCAGGGCTCGACGCTGGCCGGTCTGATGGACGCGTTCTCCCTGGCGGTCTCGGTCGCGTTGCAGTACGGGGTGCCGCTGGAGACGTACGTGGAGAAGTTCACCAACCTGCGCTTCGATCCGGCCGGGCTGACGGACGACCCGGACGTGCGGATGGCGCAGTCGATCATGGACTACGTGTTCCGGCGCCTCGCGCTGGACTACCTCGATTTCGAGGCGCGCTCGTTCATGGGGATCCACACCGCGCAGGAGCGGGCTCGGCAGTTGGAGACCGGCTCGTACGCCCCGGTGGGCGAGGACGGCACGGACATCGAGGAGGAGCTGGAGGGCTACTCCCAGAGCGCCGCGGAGAAGCACCGCCCGATCACGCCGACGCAGCGGGCGCGGGCGATCGAGCTGTCGTCCGGCGCGGGCGCGGCCGCGGCGAAGGAGGCCGACCCGAACGTGCACAGCTCCGCCGAGCTGATCGAACACTTCCACGGTCAGGTCGCCGACGCGCCGATGTGCATGACCTGTGGCATCAAGATGCGCCCGGCGGGCAGCTGCTATGTCTGCGAGGGCTGCGGTAGCACCTCCGGCTGCAGCTGACCGACGGCTCATCCACGCCCGCCCACACCCCCGATGGTGTGGGCGGGCGTCGTCACATCTGTGGATAGCAAAAAACATCAAACACTGTTGAAGAGCATGATCGCTGCATGACCAATTGCTCCGCACCTCCCCCGACCCTGACCTTCGACCGGCTGCCCCCGGACTGGCCGACCCGATCCCTCGCCGAACCGCTCATCGCCTCCGGCGTGGTCGACCTCACCATGCCGGTCCGCGATCGGCACGGGTGGTCCGTGACGGTGCTCCTGTGCGACGGGTACGGACGACTGGTCCACCCCTGCCTGGTGGCCGAGGTGCCGCGCGAGAGCAACGACCTGGACAAGCTGCGCGTGCTCAAGCCGTTCGCGGCTCACGCCCGGGAGTGCGGTGGAGGGCTTCTCGTGGCTCGCGGCCGGCCGGGGACCACCAAAGTGGACACCGAAGACATCTCGTGGGCGCGGGCCGCGCGCAACGCGTGTCGCGTCCGCTCCGTTCCCCTTCTCGGGTTCTATGTCGCGACCCCGACGCACGTCATGCCGCTCGACGCGGCCGACCTGCGCGCCGCGTGAGGAGCCCTGCCCTGACGCTTTCCGGTCGGCGGGGCGGCGCGAGCGGGCGGCGGGGAGCGTCGGCGCCCAGTACCATTCCTGAGCATGGCAGTCCTCAATGTGTTCGGCGCGGAGCTGCAGCCGTGCAGTACGGATCCCCTGACCGGGTTCTTTCGCGACGGCAGCTGCATCATGGGCAGTCAGGCCCTCGGCGGACACACCGTCTGCGTCGTCGCGACCGAGGACTTCCTGCGCCATCAAGTGGCCACGGGCAACGACCTCGTGACCCCCGCCCCGCACTTCGCGTTCCCCGGGCTGAGGCCCGGCGACTCCTGGTGCGTGCTCGCGGCCCGGTGGCGGCAGGCCTACGAGGACGGGTGCGCCTCACCCGTGCGGCTGCAGGCCACCAACATCCTCGCGCTGCAGGTCGTCCCCCAGGAGTGGCTGATACAGCACGCCGTGGATGCGCCGGACGACCTGAGCGAGCTGCTCGACCCGCCCACCTGACCCGCGGCCCCCACGGCTCGCCGAGGCCCTAACTCACCGAGGCACTAGCTCACCGAGGCCCTCGTTCAACGAGGCCCAGGCTCACCGGGCACCGGTTCATCGGGGGAGGGCCACAACGGCTCCAGCGGCGCGCGCCGCTCCGGGGGTTCGACGGGGGTGCCGAACCCGAGGGCGTACCGGGCCAGGGGTGTTGGCAGTGGCGCGGGCCGCCAAACGTCCACGGCGAGCTGACGCCGGCGCCGGACCCGCTCTTCCACGTCCAGGTGGCGCAGGACCCCCTCCACGGCCGCCAGCAGCGACCCGTGCAGCAGCCACGTCGACGGGTCGTCCCGAACGTCGCGGACGTCGACGAAGTACAGCTCGGTGAGGATCGCCCGCGTCTCGCGCAGGATCTCCAGCGTCTCGGCCAGTGCGTCCTCGGCCTCCAGCTGGCGTCCCTCCGCCTCGGCCACGACGAGCGTCCCAAACGCCTCGCACGCGTCGGCCATGTCCATGAGGACCACCGAGAACGCGCCGCGAAGCTCCTGGTCGTACGCGCCATTGCCGGACGGTCGGGCGCCAGGCCGCTCGCCCTCCTCGCGCGGCAGCTCGTCGGCGAGCGTCTGGAACATGGCGCGCACCGACAGGACGGTCCCGTCGAGCGAGGCCAGGCCGTCCCGAAGGATGGGTACCACGTTCGCGGTGGACAGTGACCGGGGGTTGAGTTTGCGGCTCTCTTCCACGTGGGACAGGCTCTGGTCCGCCGCACTCACCAGGTGCTCCAGCTCGTGGGTATGCCGCCGCCACGCCGCCACCCGGGATGCGTCGACGCCGTCCACGATCTCCTCGCCTGCTCGGCGCAGCGCTCCGGCCGTCCCGTCGGCCACCTCCCGGATGGCGCCCGCGCCCCGGCTCGAGGCGATCGTGGGAGGCAGCAGGAGCGAGAACGCCACCCCGACGCCCGCCCCGATCAGCGTGTTGAACACCCGCGTGCTCGCCGCGACATCGTGCTGGGAGACCGCGAGGATGAGCATCGCGCTGATCGGCACCTCGAGGAGCGAGTCCTTCAACCGCAGCAGGTGCCCCACGACCAGAGCCGCGGCGATCACCAGACCGAGGCTCGCCCAGCTGAGTCCGGCCCAGGACGACACGACGATGGCGACGATCACCCCGCTCAGCACCGCCGCGATCCGCAACAGGGAGGTGCGCAGCGTCGCGTACAAGCTCGTCTGCACGACGAGAAGCGCGGAGAGCGGCCCCGTGAGGTCGGTTCCGCCCGGGATCAGTGCCTGGCCGAGCAGGTAGGCCAGAACCGAAGCGCTCGTCAAACGAGCGATGTCCTTGAGCACGGGCACCGAGCGACGCCGGATGCGGCCCAGGTCACGTCGGCGAATTCGCCGCCGAGACAGGGCGTCCGCGAGCAGGCGCAGCGTCGGTGACCTCACCCGCGCAGAATCTCACGCCGTCAGCGAGAATGCGCGCATGTCCTCCATCGCTCTGACCGCCGCCGACGTGGAGCGTCGGAAGGACTTCGTCCGGATGCGCCGGGTCGCGACATCGCTGCTGGTGTTCGCGGCATTCGTCTTCGTGCTGACGCTGCACCGCGACGGCGTGTGGGGGTACGTGAACGCCACGTCGGAGGCGGCGATGGTCGGCGCCCTGGCGGACTGGTTCGCCGTCACCGCGCTCTTCCGGCACCCGCTGGGCATACCGATCCCGCACACCGCGCTCATCCCGAAGAAGAAGGACGTCTTCGCCAAGGGCTTGGAGGACTTCGTCACCGGCAACTTCCTCACCGGTGAGGCGGCGCGGGAGCGGTTCCTCGCCGCCGACGCCACGGGCCGCCTCGGCCGGTGGCTGCGCGACCCACGTCACGCGCGGCGCCTTGCGGACGAGTCCGCGCGGGTGCTCGCGCGGGGCCTGGAGCACATCGACCCGGCCGACGTGCGCGGCCTCGTCGAGAACTCCCTGATCCCGCGACTGCAGTCCGAACCGGTGAGCCCGCTGGCTGGTGCGCTGCTGGAGGAAGTGGTCCGCGACGGCGTGCACCACAACCTCGTCGACATCCTCGTCATGGAGGCGCACGCCTGGCTGCTGGAGAATCCTCAGACGCTGATCGGGATCGTGGGTGAACGCGTGCCGCAGTGGGCGCCGCACTGGCTCGGGGACCTCGTGGCCGACCGCGCCCACCTGGAGGCGGTCCGCTGGGTCCGCGACATCCGCGACGACCGGGACCACCGCGTCCGCAAGGCCGTGGACGACCTCCTCGAGGATCTCGCCCGCAACCTTCAAGAGGATCCGGCGACCATGCAGCGCGCCGAGGCTCTGAAAGAGCGGCTGCTCACGCATCCCCAGACCACCGATGCGGCGCTCGCCGTGTGGGAGATCGTCCGGTCGGTCCTGGCCAAGGCGTTGGACGACGAGGACAGCCTTCTGCGGGGCCGTTTCTCCGCCGAGCTGGAGCGGCTCGGCGAGCGCTTCGACACGGAGCCTGAGCTGCGGGCGCGAGTCGACGCCCGGGCGGGGGACGCGGTCACGTTCATCATCGACTCCTACGGCACCGAGCTCGCGCCGATCATCTCGCAGGTGATCGCGCGGTGGGACGGCAAGGAGGCCGCCGAGCGTATCGAGCTGCACGTGGGTCGCGACCTGCAGTTCATCCGCATCAACGGCACTGTCGTCGGCGGCCTCGCGGGTCTGGTGATCCACACGCTCTCGCAGGTGGCCGCCGGCTGAGGGCGCGGTCCCGGCGGGCCGCCCGGACCGTGCGCACCCCATCCCGCGGGCGAGCGGTGCTGAGGTGGGCCGCTACCATCGTCTGGGATTCCCCACCGCGCGGTCGGGGGCTCGCCGATGGAGGTCCACGATGGTGTCAGTCCCCCGACGGGCGCGTGTCCGCACCGCGATGGTTGCGGGCGTGGTGGGCGCCTGCGTCGCGGTGGCAACGGCCGCGTGCAGCGCAGGCTCGGGTCAACCGGGCGCGTCGCGGGGGAACTCCTCGGACGGCCGGACCACGCTGGTCGTCGGTGTCACCGCAGAACCCGCCTCGCTGGACTTCACTCACGAAAATGGCGCGGCGATTCCGCAGGCGCTCCTCACCAACGTGTACGAGGGGCTCGTCAAGGTCGACCAGGACGGCAAGATCGTCCCGGGGTTGGCGTCAGCGTGGCAGGTGTCTCCGGACCGTCTCACCTACACGTTCGACCTCGTGAAGGACGCGAAGTTCACCAACGGGTCACCGTTCACCGCCGACGACGTGAAGTTCTCCATCGACCGGGTCAAGAGCGGCGGGTGGACCACGTCGCTCGCCGCCGCGATGAACGTCGTCCGGGAGGTGAAGGTCACGAGCCCCACCCAGGTGCAGGTCATCCTGTCCGCGCCGAGCAACGACTGGCTCTACCGGATGACCACCCGCGTGGGCGCCATGTTCTCGCGCACGGGGGTGGACGCCCTGGCGACGACGCCGATCGGCACGGGGCCGTACATGTTCACGAAGTGGACCAAGGGGGACTCGATCGTTCTGGAACGCAACCCGGACTACTGGGGCCCGCAACCGTACTTCGACCAGGTGACCCTGCGCTACTACAAGGAGGCGGCGGCGCTCAACAACTCCCTGCTGTCCGGCGGGATCCAGGTGATCAGCCAGGTCACCGCTCCGGACTCGCTGGGCCAGTTCTCCGACAGCAGCAAATACCAGGTGATCGAGGGCACCACCAACGCCGAGGTCGTGCTCTCGTTCAACAACGCGAGGGCGCCCTTCACCAACGTGAGCGTTCGCCAAGCGGCGCGGGCCGCGATCGACCACCGGGCGTTGCTCGACCGATGTTGGGGCGGTCGCGGCCAGCTCATCGGCTCCATGGTGCCCCCGACCGACCCGTGGTACGAAGACCTCACGGGTATCGCGCCCTACGACCCTGCGAGGGCCAAGGATCTGCTGGCGCGGGCCGGGCAGCCGAACCCGTCGATCCGGTTGCGGGTGCCGACCCTGCCGTACGCCACCTCCTGCGGGCAGGTCGTGAAGAGCCAGCTGGAACAGGTCGGCTTCACCGTCAAGCTCGACCAGCTGGAGTTCCCGGCGGCGTGGCTGTCGAGCGTGTTCACGCAAGGGGACTACGAGGCGTCGATCGTCGCGCACGTCGAGCCGCGCGACCTGCCGGCCGTCTTCGGCAACCCGAGCTACTACATCCACTACAAGAACCCGGCGCTCACCGCAGCGCTCGCGGCGGCCGATTCCGGCGACGAGGAGACGCAGGTTGCGAAGATGAAGGAGGCGGCGCGGCTCATCTCCGAGGACGCGGCGTCCGACTGGCTGTTTTTGATGCCGAACCTGGTCGTCGCCGACACATCGATCACCGGCCTGCCGAAGAACTCCATCTCGGAGTCGTTTGATCTGACCGGCCTCGGGCACCGCTGAGGCCTCATGGTTTCGGCGCTGGTGCGTCGCCTCGCGGTCCTGGCTCTCAGCCTGGCAGTGAGTACGGTCGCGGTGTTCGCGTTCATGGCGGTGCTGCCGGGGGATCCCGCCCGCGTCGCCCTCGGGGTCAACGCGACCGATGAGGCCGTGGCCGTGCTGCGCACCTCCTTCGGCCTCGACCGTCCGCTGATCGTGCAGTACGCATCCTGGATCGGCGGCCTCGTGCGCGGCGACCTCGGAACCAGCTACACCTCCGGGGACCTGATCGCGCCACGGCTCTTCGACGCGCTGGCGGTGACCCTATGGCTCGTGGGCTCCGCCCTGTTGGTCGCGATCGTCACGGCCGTCCCGATGGGCGTGGCCATGGCGGTGCGGCACCGGCGTGCCGACGGCGCGCTGCTGTCCGCGCTGTCCCAGGTGGGCGTCGCGATCCCGGCGTTCCTGGCGGGGATGCTCCTCGTGGCGCTCGTCTCCGTGCGCCTGCGCTGGCTCCCCTCGTCGGGGTGGGTGCCGCCGGCGGTCGACCCGATCGCCTTCCTGCAGCGACTGATCCTGCCCGCGCTGTCGCTGGGGATCGTTCAGGCGGCCGTGCTCGCGCGGTACGTGCGCAGTTCCGTGCTCGACGTGCTCCGCGAGGACTACCTGCGCACCGCCCGCTCCAAGGGGCTGACCCCAGCGCGGGCGCTGCTGCGGCACGGGCTGCGCAACTCGGGCGTGCCGGTGGTGACGGTGCTCGGACTGCAGCTGTCGTCGATGCTCATCGGGGCGGTGGTGATCGAGCGGGTGTTCGTGATCAACGGGCTCGGCAGCCTGCTGCTCGACGCGGTGGCGGTGCGTGACCTGATCGTCGTGCAAGACGTGGTGATGGTGCTGGTCACGATCGTTCTCGTGGTCACCTTCCTCACCGAGGTGGCGTACGTCATGATCGACCCCCGGATGCGGGTGCGGGCCCGATGAGTCCCCGACGTCCCGGGGTGCGCGGCGCGGTCGGTGCGACCCGCCCAGGAGGGGCGGCTCGGCACAAGGGCCGACGCGCGCGTGGCCCGTTGCTGGTGGGCGCGGCGCTGGTCGGCCTGGTGATGGCGATGGCGTTGGTGTCGTTCGCGTGGACCCCGCACGACCCGTTGCGCATCGACGGCACCCCTCGGCTGCTCGCGCCGTCGGCGGAGCACTGGCTGGGCACGGACGCGCTGGGCCGGGACGTGGCCAGCCGGATCATGGTGGGGTCGCGAACGACCCTGTTCGTCGGGCTGGTCGCTGTCGGGGTGGCGGCGGTCATCGGCGTGCCGCTCGGGCTCGTGGCGGCCATGTCGCCGGGTCGGTGGCTCGACGAGCTGCTGATGCGGGTGGCCGACGTGATGCTGGCGTTCCCGGCGCTGCTGCTCGCGATCATGCTCAGCGCCGTGTTCGGTGCGAGCACCCTGATGGCGATGATCGCGATCGGGCTGGCGAGCGTGCCGCAGTTCGCGCGGGTGGCGCGCTCCGGGGCATGGCAGGTCATGGGCCGCGACTACGTGTTGGCGGCGCGGATCGCCGGGCGCCGGCCGGCGGCGATCGCCGTGCGGCACGTGCTGCCCAACATCGCCAGCCTGGTGATCGTGCAGTCGTCGGTGTCGTTCGCGATCGCGGTGCTCGCCGAGGCCGGTCTGTCTTACCTGGGCCTGGGGACCCCGCCGCCGACTCCGTCGTGGGGCAGGATGTTGCAGGAGAGCCAGCCGTTCCTGGCGCTGGAACCGCTGCTGGTCGTGGTGCCCGGCGTGGCCATCGCGACGGCGGTCCTCGGGTTCAACCTGTTGGGCGACGGGCTGCGTGACCTGCTCGACCCGCGCCTCGAGGGACGCGGATGAGCGGCGTGACCGGCCGCGATATGGACACGCTCCCCAGCGCGGGCAGGGTGCTCACAGTACGGGGTCTGAGTGTGGCCGCCCGCGAGAACGGGCTGGTCGAGGACGTGGAGCTCCGGGTCTGCCGGGGGGAGCGGGTCGGCTTGATCGGGGAGTCCGGGTCGGGCAAGACGCTGACGGCGTTGGCCGTGATGGGGCTGCTGCCGGACGGTCTGCGCGCCACGGGAGACGTACGGTTGGCGGGCGCCGGGTCGAACCTGCTCGACCTGGACGAACGGGCGCTGTCCCGGCTGCGCGGGCAGCAGATGGCGATGGTGTTCCAGGAGCCGATGACCGCGCTCAACCCGACGATGCGCGTCGGGAGGCAGGTGGCTGAGACCATGCTGCTGCATGGCCGGCACGACCGTTTCGGGGTGCGAGAGGCCGTGGTCACGTTGCTGGACGACGTGCGCCTGCCCGACCCGGCCGGGGCCGCCCGGTCCTACCCGCACCAGCTCTCGGGCGGACAACGCCAGCGGGTGGTGCTCGCGATGGCGTTGGCGAACGACCCGGCGCTGCTGATCTGCGATGAACCGACCACCGCGCTCGACGTGACCGTGCAGGCCAACGTGCTTGACCTCATCGTGCGCGGCGTCGAGTCCCGCGACGCGGGGCTACTGTTCATCAGCCATGATCTGGCGGTGGTGGCCACGGTCTGCGAGCAGGTGGCGGTCATGCACCGTGGGCGCATCGTCGAGCGCGGCCCCGTGCGTCAGGTGATGACCGACCCGCAGCACCCGTACACGCGGCGCCTCCTGGCGGCGGCCGACCTGAGGGATGTCGACGAGCGCGGCCGCCTGCGCCGCCGCGTCGAGGCCGGGGACGCCGTTACGGAGGGAACGACGGCGGGGGAGTCGACGGCGGGGGAAGCGACCGCGGGGGGAACGACGGCGGGGGTATCGACCGCGCGGGAGTCGACGGCGGGGGAAGCGCGGCGCTCGCGCGCGTTCGCGGGCGGGCGGCCGCGCCGGAGGCCCGCCACCCATCACGTGCCGCTGTCCGCGCCGGCAGGCGCGCCCACGCCGGCCGTGCGCATCATCGGCGCGACCAAGGAGTACGCGCGGCCGCGCACCTCGCTGTTTGCGGCCGCGCCCGTGGTGCACGCCCTGCGCGGCGTCGATCTGGTGGTCGCTCCGGGGGAGCGGGTCGGGATCGTCGGCGAATCCGGCTGCGGCAAGTCCACGTTGCTGCGGCTCGTGGCGGGGTTAGAACCTCCGACCTCCGGGACGGTGCAGGTGGCCGGGCGGACGGTGTCGGGCGTGCCGGAGCGTCGCCTGGGGTTCCTCCGCGAGCGGCTGCAGATGGTGTTCCAGGATCCGATGGGTTCGCTCGACCCGCGTATGCGCATCTACGCGTCGGTGCTGGAGCCGCTGCTGGCCACCGGCGGGGCGGTGCGCCGCGAGCGCGTGGCGGAGCTGCTGGCGTCGGTGGGGATCGACCCGGCGAGCGCGTCCCGCTATCCGCACCAGTTCTCCGGCGGGCAGCGGCAGCGGATCTCGATCGCCCGCTCCATCGGGCCGGATCCGGACATCCTGCTCGCCGACGAACCGGTGAGCGCTCTCGACGTGTCGGTGCGCGCGCAGGTGTTGAACCTCATCGCGGATCTGGTCGACGGGCTGGGGTTGACGCTGCTGTTCGTGTCGCACGACCTGTCGGTGGTCCGGCACGTGTGCGAGCGTGTCGTCGTGATGAAGGCGGGCCGCATCGTCGAGTCCGGGCCCGTCGAGCAGATCTATACCGACCCGCAGGAGCCCTATACACGCCGTCTCGTGGCGAGCATTCCGACGATCCAGCGGGCCCTGGCGGGGGTGAGTGCCGCGGATCTGGCGGCAGCCCGCGAGAAGGAGCACCCGGTGTCGTCCTAGGATCACCCGGCTGGAGCAGAAACCCACGCGGGCAAGGAGTCTCGGTCGTTCGAGCATTCCACGGCGAGCTGTGGCGAGTCGTCCGCTCCCGAGGGCGCGCCGACGGCGGCGTGCGACGGGTTGTCAGGGCTGGCGGCGAGAATGGGCGCATGCAAGCACGCCACGGTCGGCTCGTGCTCAGCCCGACGGACCTCAACACGTTCTTGGCCTGCCCGCACGCCACGTCGCTGGACGCACAGGTGGCCTTTGGCTTGCGGGCGCGCCCCCAGGCGGGCCTCGACGAGCAGCTCGCGCTCATCGCCGCGCGAGGACTGGCGCACGAGCGGGCCTACCGCGACCGCTTGACCGAGCGCGGCCTGAAGATCACGCAGGTCAGCGGGTTGAACGCCGGTCCTGACGCGACCGATCTGAGGGAGCTGGAGGAGGCGACGGTCGCGGCGATGCGCGCCGGGGTCGATGTCGTCTACCAGGGGGCCTTCTTCGACGGGACGTGGGTGGGGTATGCCGACTTCCTGATCCGTCGCGACGGAATCCGTTCCGTCTTCGGGGATTTCGCGTACGACCTCGTGGACACCAAACTCGCTCGGCATGCGTCGGCGGCGGCCCTCTTGCAGTTGGCGACCTACGCGCGACGCCTGGAGTCGGTGCAGGGGGCGCCACCGAGGATCGCCGTCGTGACCGGCGACGGCGTCGAGTGGCCCTGGCGGCTGGAGGACATCCAAGCCTACGCCCGACACGCCTCGACACGCCTTCGAGAGTTCTTGTCGAACACTGGAATCGACGGTTCCGGGCAGTGTTTTGAGGCCGGATCGCCGGTGACCGAGGCGGTCCCCGTCGGGCACTGCAACGGCTGCCGGTGGCTGACGGCGTGCTCGGCCGGGTGGGCGGCCACCGACGACCTGTCCCTGGTGGCGGGCCTCACGAACGGCCAGCGGGCGCAGTTGCGGGACGCCGGAATCCTTACCGCCACTGAGTTGGCCACGTTCGTCGGAGGGGGGGTGGTCGGCGTGGGATCGGCGACCTTCGAGCGCCTCCGGCGGCAGGCGCGACTGCAGGTCGCCGAGCGCGAGGGCGGCGGTGCGCGCTATGAACTCCTGCCCCACCTGCCCGGCCAAGGATTGGCGCGGCTGCCGGCACCGGACCCCGGTGATCTGTACCTCGACTTCGAGGGGGACCCCTTCGCGGGGGACGGGCGCGGCAGGGAATACCTGGCGGGCCTCCTGGACCGACGCGGTGACTTCCTGCCGCTGTGGGCGCACGACGATGCGCAGGAGGCCGCGATGGTGGCCGAACTGCTGGGGCTGCTCGTGGCACGCTGGCGCGAGTTCCCGGGAATGCACGTCTACCACTACGCGTCGTACGAGCAGAACGCGCTCAAACGGCTGACCGGGTTGTACGGGGTGGGGGAGGCCGATCTCGACGCGTTGCTGCGCGGTGGGCGCTTCGTCGACCTCTACCAGTCGGTCCGGCAGGGCCTGGTGATCGGGAAGGGCTCGTACTCGCTGAAACAGATGGAGGACCTGTACTGGGGCCACGTCCGGCACGCCGAAGGGGACGCGGTGGCGGACGCCTTGAGCTCGGTGGTGGAGTACGAACGCTGGCTGGCCGATCCTGGCGGGAACCCCGAGATTCTGGGGCGCATCGCGGATTACAACCGTGAGGACGTGCGGTCGACGCTGGCGCTGCACGATTGGCTGGAGGAGCGCCGCGCCGAGCTCGATACGGCGCTGCGGGCCGCCGGTGAGGCCGCCGTGGCGCGCCCCGGTGACGTGCCGGACGAGGAGCTGGACGAACCCGAGGGGGCCGTCGAGGAACGGCTGCTGGCCGAGGAGCTCTTGGCCGCGCAGCTGCCGCTGGCGGCCGGACTCATCGGCTGGCACCGCCGGGAGGACCGGCCGGAGTGGTGGGACTACTTCCGGCGGGCTGAGCTGTCGGACGACGAGCTGGTCGACGACGGCACCGCGATCGGACGGGTGGGGCCGCCGGTGCAGGTGGGGGAGAAGCTGTCGAAGGCGGGCAGGGCGACGTCCAAGCTGTGGCGATACGAGTTCCCGGCCCAGCCGTGCAAGGTCGAGGTCGGCAAGCAGCTGCACTGCGTGGACGAGCGCGTCGGGTGCGGCACGGTGCAAGACGTCGACACCGGGATCGACCTGGAGCAGGACGTGACCGCGGGCGCGGCAGACCCATCCGTGACCACGCCCCCCGAGGGTGTCGGATGGGTGGTCCTGTCTCGCGCCGCGAGGTTGGAGCCGGCCACGCCGCGCGGCTTGGGTCCGGCGGGCCCGTTGAACACCGCGATCGTGCGCGACTCGATCGCACGCCAGGCCAGGGCCCACCTTGCGGGGGCGAGGCCGCTGGGGATCGCGCTGATGGACCGGGTCGTCCCGGCGGATCTGACGCGTCGCCCCGGCGAGTCGGCGACGGACGCGGTGATTCGGGTGGGGATGGGCCTGGACGGTCAGGTGCTCGCGGTGCAGGGGCCGCCGGGCGCGGGCAAGACGTACGCCGCTTCGCATCTGATCGGCGCCCTGCTCGACGCGGGGAGGTCGGTCGGTGTGGCGGCGCAGTCGCACGCGGTGATCCGCAACCTGCTGGACGCGGTGGGCCGCCCCGCCCTGCACAAGGTGTCGGTCCTCTCGGCCCGCCCGGTCGGCGCGACGAAGGTGGTTGAGGAGACATCCGTACGGGATGTGGAGGCGGCCATCCTCGACGGGTCGGCGCGGCTGGTGGGCGGAACCGCCTGGCTGTGGGCGCGGGAGGCGATGGCCGACAGCGTGGACGTGCTGGTGGTCGACGAGGCGGGGCAGTACTCGCTGGCCAACGCGATGGCGGCCGCGGGAGCGGCCCGTGCGATGGTGCTGCTGGGCGACCCGCAACAGCTGACCCAGCCGACCAAGGCCGAGCACCCCGACGGCGCGGGGGTGTCCGCGCTCGGGCACCTGATCGGCGATCGCGACGTGATCGGGGCGGATCGGGGGCTGTTCCTTGACGTGACGTACCGGATGCACCCGAGGATCACGGAGTTCGTGTCGGAGATCAGTTACGACGGCATGCTGCGCAGCAAGGAGGGCCTGGAGCTGCAGCGGATCGTGCCGCCCGCCGGGTCGACGATCGGCGAGGGATGGCCCGAATGCGGGCTGGCCTGGGCGCCCGTCGTGCACGTGGGGATGTCGCAGGACAACCCCCTGGAGGCGGCGGCGGTCGCCCAACTGGTCCGGCGTCTGCTGCCGGGGAGCTGGGTGGACGATCACGGCGTGGAGCATGCCCTGACAGTTGCGGATGTGCTGGTCGTGGCGCCGTACAACGCTCACGTGGCGCGCGTGCGCGCCGCGGTTCCTGATGGCGTGCGGGTCGGGACGGTGGACAAGTTCCAGGGTCAGGAGGCGCCGGTCGTCATCTATACGACCGCGTCGTCGAGCGCGGCCGACGCGCCGCGGGGCCTGGGCTTCTTGTACGACGTGCACCGCCTCAACGTCGCCGTGTCGCGCGCCCGTGCGCTGGCGATCTGGGTGGGTAGTCCCGCGCTGTTGGACGCCCCGGCATCGACGGCGGAGCAGGTCCGCCAGATCAACGCCTGGTGCGCTTTCGCGGATGCGGCGACGAGGCTGCCTCCGCTCGGCTGACCTGCTGTCGACGGGGATTGGCGCACCTCGCGTCCATCCTGCGCAACGCGGGCGGGGTCAGCTGTCGGCGACGAGGACGGGGTGGACGGCGAGGACGTCCAGGGGGCCCATCGTGGTGGTGCGGGTGGCGGCGCCGGTCAGCGGTTGCCAGGGGCCGTCGGCCACGCGATAGTCGGCGCTGAACCTCGTCGTGGCCCGCGGGGTGAGGGTGCCGGCGGTGACGTAGGTGTGGGTGATGTCGCCCGTGGGGTACGGGCCGCCCCGGCTGGTGGTGGGCCCGGTGGTGGTGCCGTCGCCGTAGTCGTACGTGTACTGGGCTGTGATGCGGAGCTGGACGGGCTGGCCGAGGAGCGTGAGATCGCGGATGTGCCCGGGGGAGTAGCCGCCTGTGCTCGTCGCGGTGGGGAACGTGAGCTGGAAGTAGGTGGGCAGGTTGACCAGGGTGGCGCCTCCGGGTGGCTGGGTCGTGCCGGTGGGTGTGGCCAGCGGGGTGAGGGTGAATTCCCGCTCGACAGCAGCCCGCAGTTCCGCGGGGTCGATGCCGCCGGGCCTCGGCACGGCCAAGCAGGTGGAGCCGATGCTTTCCCAGGGGCCAGGGTCCGCAGCGGCGATCTGTCGGCGCAGTATTCGGCGATAAGGTCCGGGTTCGCCGCGACTGGTGCAGTAGTTGACAGCGGCGGCGCACATCTCATCGGGATCTCCATCGGCGCTACTGGAGCGGCAACCGACCACATAGCGAAATTCGTATCGCGGGACGGCCGCAGGAATCGATCGGCTGCCATTCGCGGTGGGATTGATCGGGCGTCGACTTCCGGCCTGGTCGCTCGTGCCACCGACGATGATCGCATCGGAAGATGTCCACCCATAGATCGTGGTGGAGGCGTCGGGCGGCGGAGTCGGCTCAGCGACCGAGGAATGTGGTGCCGCGACAATACTCACGAGGGTCATGAAAGAAGCAGCGCTTATCAGCCATGAGTGATTAGCATTCATCACGACGAGGATGTGGAATGGGGGGCGTTCTCAGCCGTGTGTTCGCTGATGAACCAACGATTTTGTTTCCACACAATGGTGAAGTGGGACCAGAAGCGAACTTGAGACGTGGCGACCGCCCTTGTGGAATGCGAGTCGTCAAGTACAGTGCGAGGCATCCCGATCGTGACGGCGTCGACGATAGCAGTGTCGGCATCGTTGTCGTCGACAATCGTACCTTTGCAGTCGAGGAATTGGTGAGCTGCATCTTCCATATGGAATCCGCGCTTTAAGTCGGACGCGAAGCCGCTTTCGGGGGCAGTGCAAGCCATTACGTCCGGCAAGCACAGCTTGATGATCTGGCCGGTTTGGGGGTTCATGGAGAGGTGGTTGAGGGTGTCGAAGTAGTAGCGGACGTATGCCTCGGCGCCTGCTGGGGTGCGCTGTGCGGCGGCGGAGGGCATGTCGGCGAGGACGTCGATGGGGGTCGGCGTCCAGGTGCTGGCGGGCACGGTCACGGTGTCGGCCCGTCGCTCGTCGGCCATCGTGGGCGAGGGCGTCGACTGGCCGGCGCAGTTGGTGGTGAGAGTGGTGACGGCGAGAGCCCCGAGCGCGGTGACGGCCCGGGACCAGGGTGTCCGGGGGGTCATGGTCGCGATCCTAGGTCGGTGTCGGTGGGCGCGTCCCGCCATGCGGGGTCTGTGGATAACGTCCTGGCCTGGTCATATCGCACGATGCGCCGAGACTGCCTCGTACCCATAAGAACTCGCCACAACGTCCCGCAGCCAAGGTGCGGCCGCTTCGCGAGCCACGTCCCGGAGCCGCGCAAGTTCGGTCACATCCTGAGACGGCCGTGTCCCGCCCGGATTCGGCGAGGCTATCCTCACCGCAGGTCAAGAGCGTCAGCGCGAAGCCCCGGCTTGCTGGCCGGCAACCCTCCACCGCGGTGGGGTGCCCCGGGTGAGGACCTGGCGACACGCCCCGCAGCACGGCCGACGCGACAGCGAAGACCGTACGATCCGCACGACTCCATCACGCAAAAGACGCGAAAGACGTGAGAGAGGCGCGAGACGTACGCCTGACGTCACGCGCCGGACGCATCCGGGGTGGTCCGCAAGCGCGGAGCGCGACGCGTTCCGGCGCACCAACGCCGGTGGCGGCACGGCGCCACCGGCCGTACGAGCGTGAGGAGCGCGAGATGAGCAGTGAGTGGGCGTTCGAGACCAAGCAGGTCCACGCGGGTCAGCCGGTCGACAGCCAGGTCGGCGCGCGGGCCCTGCCGATCTACCAAACGACGTCTTTCGTTTTCCCGGACACCGACGTGGCCGCCGCCCGGTTCGGGCTGGCCGAGCTGGGACCGATCTACACGCGTCTCGGCAACCCGACCGAGGAGGCCGTCGGCGCTCGCATCGCCGCCCTCGAAGGCGGCGTCGGGGGGCTGTTGTTGTCTTCCGGGCAGGCGGCGACCACGTACGCGATCCTCAACGTATGCCAGGCGGGCGACCACGTCGTGTCGTCGGCGGCGCTCTACGGCGGCACCTTCAACCTGCTCAAGCACACGCTCGCCCGGCTCGGCATCGAGACGACCTTCGTGGCGCCGGGGGACCACGAGGCGTGGCGGGCCGCGATCCGCCCGAACACCAAGCTGCTGTTTGGCGAGTCCATCTCCAACCCTGACCAGCAGATCCTGGACATCACGGCCATCGCGGCGATCGCCCATGAGGCCGGAGTGCCGCTGTTCGTCGACAACACCGTCGCCACCCCGTACTTGTTGCGCCCTATCGAACACGGCGCCGACGTCGTGATCCACTCGGCGACGAAGTACCTGGGCGGACACGGCACCTCGATGGGCGGCGCGCTCGTCGACGGGGGCACCTTCGACTACGCGAAAGACCCCGAGAAGTTCCCGCAGTTCAATACTCCGTCCGAGAGCTACCACGGCCTCGTTTTTGCCCGTGATCTGGGCGTCGGCAGCGCCTTCGGCGCCAACCTGTCGTTCATCCTCAAGGCGCGCGTCGAGCTGCTGCGCGACATGGGGTCGGCGATCTCCCCGTTCAATGCGTTCCTCATCCAGCTGGGCGTCGAGACGTTGTCGCTGCGGGTGGAGCGGCACGTGGCCAACGCGCGCAAGGTCGCCGAATACCTGTCGGGCCACGACCAGGTAGAGAAGCTCTTCTACGCATCGTTGGATCAAGGCCGCAACCGGGAGCTGGCAGACATATACACCCCGCTGGGCTCCGGCGCGGTGGTCGCCTTCGAGATCAAGGGCGGTCTGGAGGCGGGAAAGACGTTCGTCGACGCGCTTGAGCTGCACTCGTTCGTGGCCAACATCGGCGACGTTCGTTCACTGGTGATCCACCCGGCCTCGACCACGCACAGCCAGGGCAGCGACGAGGACCGTCTGGGGGCCGGCGTCACTCCCGGGCTCATCCGCCTCGCCGTCGGCATCGAGCACATCGACGACATCATCGAGGATCTGGACATAGGGTTCGCGGCCGCGGCTTCCTGAGCGTGCAGAGTCGGCGCCGGCCGGCGCTGGACGGCGCGCATGTGAGTGACTAACATCGCTGGCGTGTCACGTCGCGATCGCACCCGCGAAGCGCTGCTGACCGCGGCGTTGGAATCGTTCACCGAGCACGGCTACGACGCCACGACGACGGCGTCGATCGCCGCTCGGGCCGGCGTGACCGAGATGACGCTGTTCCGTCACTTCCCCACAAAAGCGTCGCTCATCGTCGACGACCCGTACGATCCGATGATCGCCGACGCCGTGCAGCGGCGTCCCGCACACGAACCGCCCCTGCGCGCGACCGTGCGTGGAATCCGCGATGCGTGGGTCCGCATCCCGCCCGCGGAAGCCGTGGCGCTGCGCGAGCGCCTGCGCATCATCGCCGTCACGCCCGCGCTGCGTTCCGCGCTCGGCTCGGGCAGCGCCGCGACCGAGGCCGCCATCGCCGACACGCTGCAGGCGCGGGGGAGCGCCCGGGCCGAGGCTCGCGTCGTCGCAGCGGCCGTCATCGCAGGGCTCAGCGCTGCCCTGCTGGACTGGTCGCTGAGCGACGACCCCAATCCGGCGACGGCGCTCGAGATCGCCTTCCACGCCCTCGACGGCCCCGCACGCCCGCGAGGAAGTGTGCGGTGAGCGCCCTCCAACTCGTCCACGTGTCACGCGAGTTCCATGGCGGCGCCGGAGTCCGCGACCTCTGCTTGCGCGTCCCGCCGGGCGAGATCGTTGCCCTGGTCGGGTTGAACGGTGCGGGCAAGACGACCCTCATGCGGCTGATGCTCGGCATGCTGCGGCCGGACGCCGGTGAGGCGACCCTGGGCGGTGTGCCCCTGGCGCGCGCCGCGCGGCAGGCGTGGAGCGGCGTCGGGCACATGGTGGAGACGCCGCTGGCGTACCCCGAGCTCAGCGTGCGCGAGAACCTGCGCATGGCAGCGCGACTGCACCACAGCGACCTGACCGTCGTCGACCCGGCGATCGAACGGTGGAACCTCGCGCCCGACGCCGATCGACGCCTACGTCGCCTCTCGCTCGGTAACCGCCAACGGGTCGGCCTCGCCGCCGCGCTGCAGCACGACCCTCGCGCCGTCGTCCTCGACGAGCCGTCGAACGCCCTCGATCCCGCCGGGGTGCTCGTGCTGCGCGACGCCCTCGTGGAGAGCGCCCGAGCGGGGTCCGCCGTGCTCGTCAGCAGTCACCACCTCGACGAGGTCGCGCGCATCGCCCACCGCATCGTCGTGATGAATGCCGGGCGGATCATCGGCGGCCTGGATCCGGCCGCCCCAGACCTCGAACGGGTCTTCTTCGAACGGGTGCGCGCCGACGATCAGATCAGGGGTGCCGCGTGATCCCCGTCCTGCGGGTCGAGACCCTCAAGCTGGCCCGCTCCCCGGTCGGCGTGATCGCCACCGCCGTCCTGGTGGTCGGCATCGTCGCAATATGTGCGGGCATGATGACCGCTCTGCGTTCGGGCGATCCGCAGGTCATCGCGAAGCTCGGGGCCGCCGCCTCCCTCGACTGGACCGGCCTGCTCTCCGGGTCGGCCCAGATCATCGGCACCGGAGGGCTGCTCGGATTCGGGATCGTGGCCGCGTGGGTGTTCGGCCGCGAGTTCGCGGACGGCACCGTCGCCGGTCTGTTCGCGCTCCCGGCGGGCAGGGGCACCATCGCCGCCGCGAAGCTGATCGTCTTCGTCGCCTGGGCACTCGTCGTGAGCGTCGCCATCGGGGTCGCGCTCCTGCTGACCGGGCTGCTGCTGGGGTTCGGGATACCGGATGGCGCGGCGGCCACGGCGCTCCTACGCCAGGTCGGGCTCGGGGCGTTCAACGCCGCGCTCGCCATGACCGCCGCCTGGGTCGCGACCGCGGCGAGGTCGCTGCTCGCCGGAGTCGCCACCGCCATCGGCCTGGTCGTCCTCGCGCCGGTCGGCGTGCTCGCGGGAGCCGGGGGATGGATGCCCGTGGCCGCGCCCGCGCTATGGGCGATCTCCGGCGGCGCGGCGGTCTCGCCGACGCAGCTGATCACGGCGGGGCTGCTCGCCGGGCTCGCCGGCGCCGCGACGGTGTGGTGGTGGCACCGTCTGCAACTGGATCGCTGACAACGCACGGGCTCCTCTGATCCAGGGCGCCGCGCATCGTGGTGATCGATCACGGAGCGGAGACCGTGTTGTCCGTCCAGATGATCGGGATCCTCCCGCTCCGCTGCGCCCCTCGTCACCCGACGGTGATCTCGCCCATCGGGCCCCAACCATCCACGTCCGCCCGCGTGCTCACGATCAGCGGGGTCGACTCCAGATACTGCGGAAACGTCTCCTGCATCGACCTGAAATGAGCCGACTCAACGTGCGCGGCCGCCGCGTCGCCCTCTTCGAACGCCTCGATCAGCACGTACGTCTGTGGGTCCTGCACCGAGCGCGACCACTCGAACCACAGATTGCCCGGCTCGGCCAGGGTTGCCTCCGTGAACTCGCGCGAGATCTCCGGCCAGGAATCCGCATACTGCTCCTTGAGCCGGAATTTCACATTGATCAGGATCATCGAGACCTCCTCAGAGTCGGTGCGCCGCGCCCGGAAAGGGTGGGCACTCGTCGGCCGCGTGGCGGGCCCGACTCTATGCCCGACATCATGACCGGCAGCAGACCCAGCATCAGCGCGACAGCAGCAGACCCAGCATCAGCCCGACGGCAGCGCCTCCAGGGTCGCCACCACGAACAGCTCATCCAGCGCCGGCGGCTGCTGGTGGCCCATGCCGGGCACCACCTGCAGCCTGGCGCCGGGCAGCAACTCCCGCAAGCGCTCGGCGCGGTGCAGCGGGATCACCATGTCCTGCTCGCCGTGCACGATCACGGTCGGCACGTCGACCTCCGCCAGCCGGTCGGCCCACGGGGCCGTCGACGCCATCGCCCGCCGCTGCCGCTCGAACCCTTCCCAGTCCACACCCCGGGCCCAGCTCGTGCGCGCCAGCCACTCGACGTACTCCTCCGAGAAGGGATGCTCCGACCCGGCGATCCCCGGCAGCGTGGCACGCTCCCACGCCAGGAACGACTCCTCGTCGTCGAACGGCGCCTGCCCGATCGGTAGCGGATGCGCCACTGCCGCCTCCTCCTTCGCGTACGTGAAGAACAATCCCAACCCGAGCACGTCCTGTGGGTAATCCACCGCGAGAAGCTGGGCGATCGCCCCGCCCATGGACCGCCCGCACACCACCGCGGCAGAACCGAGGTCCGCGAGAAGCTCGTGGACGTCACGCGCCATGTCCATGAGCGAGTACTCCATGCCGGCGAACCGCGACGATCCCCCGACGTCGCGGTTGTCCACCCGTACGACCCGGAAACCGCGCTGGGCCAGCACCGCACAGTACGAGGAGGGCGTCGCGATCAGCTGGGCCATGTGGCCCTCCAACTGCAGGATCAGCGGTGCACCAGGGTCGCCGACCTCGTCGATCCGCA
>JBDTWM010000041.1:0-21663 GCA_040006675.1 Dermatophilaceae bacterium
TCCTCGGCCCGTCAGCGCGCGCCGACGCACGCGGTGGACGCACCGTGGTTACGGTGAGATCCGTGAAGCGCATCCTGTCCGGCAAGACCTCGTGGCCCCTCTTCGGGGTGCTGGTCGCCGTGCTGTTCCTGGCGGTCATCGGGACGAGCGGCGGACCGTTGCCCTCGCCCCGCTTCGCGCCGGGAGGGGGGCAGACCCAGAGCGCGACCATTCGCGCCATCCCGGCGCCCGCCACGTCCGCCGGACTGCTGCCGCGGGCGGCCGGTGAGGTGCCGGATGACGGCACGCCGTCGGCACTGCCGATCTGCGCCCTGGAATCCCTGCCGTCCGGGGTCCGCGCCACGATCTCTCTGGTCCACTCGCGTGGGCCGTTCCCGGTGCCAGATCGGGACGGAGGTACCTACGCCAACCGCGAGGGACTGCTGGAGGCCAAGCAGAGCGGCTACTACCGCGAATACACGGTGCCCGGCACCGGCACTGCGTCTTCGCGTCTCGTGACCGGAGGTGTTCCGTCGAGCAACCCACAGGAGTGGTACTACTCCGCCGACTCCTACCGATCCTGGTGCCAGATCCCCGACGTTCCCTGACCCGCGCCGGCGGTGGCTTCCCTCGGGTGGCGACGTCCTTACAGGGTCACCAGCCCGTCCGGAGTCACGAAGGTGACCGACACGACCCGGGGTGACCCCAACGCCATCTCCACGGTGACCGGGACGTCCCGCGGGCCCGGCTCGGCCGCGGGACCGAGCCAATCCTCGATCTGTGAGACGTCAGCCGCGATGGTCAGGCCCGCGATGGCGGTCCGGGGTTCGACGCCCACCGCGAGGGAGGGATGCAGCTCCGGGTTCACGTACTGCACGAGCACTGGAAGCTGAGGGCTACCCACCAGGCTCGCCGGCTCGATCTGCTTCCAGCGAAGGTATCGGCCATCGGGGAACACGCGGTGCGCGTCAACAGGCTCACGCCGCAGGCGCCACGCATGGGTGTCGATGTCATACACCCGCACCACCCACTGCATCCAGCCGCCACCTGCGTCGCACGCTAACCGCACCGCCTGCCCGAACGACGCCTTCGCCGTTGAGGGGTGCTCCAGTGGCTCCACCACTTCGACGTAACGTCCCTGCGCCATCGGCAGGATGACGCTGCGGGTCCCGAACTGCGGGTGTATCCCACCGTTGCGCAGATCCACCCGCAACTGCGCGGCCAGACGCTCACCGGTCGCCCGCGCACCGTCTCCCTCAGCCGCAAAAGACACGTGGTCGATTGGCATGCGGTTGATGCTCCCACAGGGGAATAGGGGTGAGTCGTCGTGGTCTTGCCCTGAGAGACGCGAGCGTCCGGTTCAGGACATGCGACGCTGCCGGACCGCCTCGTACAGCACGATCGCGGCCGAGGCCGCCACGTTGAGTGAGTCGGCGTGACCCGCCATGGGGATCACCGCGCGAAGCGCCGTCGCCGCGAGGATGTCGTCGGTGAGGCCAGCTTTTTCGGCGCCGACGGCGAGCGCGACCGGCCCGGTGTAATCGATGTCGACATAGGAGCGCGCCCCGGCAGGGGTGAGCGCCACGAGCGCGATCCCGCGGTGGCTCAGCCAGGCCGCGCAGGCGCTCGCGGTGTCGGCGGCGACCGGCACCGAGAAGACCGTTCCCTTGGACGCGCGCACGAGGTTGGGGTTGCCCCAGTCGGTGACCGGGTCGGCGGCGAGGACGGCGGTCACGCCGGCGGCGTCCGCGGTGCGCAACATGGCGCCGAGGTTGCCCGGTTTCTCCACGCCCTGGCACAAGAGCACGAGCGGTGCGTGCGGGCGACAGTGGCCCGCGCGGGGGTCCTCGAGAAGCGCGTCGAGGTCGCTCAGGCTCCGGTCCGCGGTGGGCACCACGGCGAGGACACCGTCGGGGCCCTCGCGGTAGGCGATCTTGTCGAACGCCGCCCGGCCCAGCCGGACGCATCGTCCGCCCCCGTTCCGCACCCGCGCAGTGAGAGCCTGCGCGTCGGCGTCGGCGTCGAACAGCTCAGGGCACCAGTAGAGCTCTTCCGGCGCTGCCCCCGCGTCGAGCGCCAGCGTCACTTCCTCGTACCCCTCGACCAGCGTCAGGCGACGCGTATCGCGGATCCTGCGGCGTCGGAGGGACACCACCTCGCGCAGGCGAGGGTTGGCGGGGCTGGTGATGACGACGTCGGGCATGACGACCCCAGCATCCCATTGCGCGGGGAAGCCATCAGTCGCGCTCGGACCTCGGCGCAGTGAGACCGGGAAAGGCAGCGTCAGGCCGGCCAACTCCGGTGGACACGCAGCGCCTCGGACAGGTCCTGCATCGCCCGTGCGTAGCCGAGCAGGTACTCGTCGTCGCTGCCCTGGCCGTCGCAGGACGTCTCGGACAGCAGTCGGACGGCCAGGCTCGCCGCGAAGTCGGCGACGGCCAGGCAGCAGCCGCACGAGCGTTCGTCGAGCTCCGCGACGCAGCCCGCCGCCGGCCACTCTGCGTGACGTGACCGGTCAACAACCGCGTCGGCGTTCGCTTCAGAGGCGTTCGTCGTGGTCATCACCGCTGCTCCTCTCAGGATGGGTCGAGTCCCGCAGGCGGGTTCACCGTGCTGGCCGGCATCCGCTCCGGGACTGCTTTCGCTGTCCGTACTATCGTCCCCGGGCGTCCCCAATAAAGGCTTTATGTCACACATGATTCACCAGGCGTTATTGCATTACGCCAGGTCACCCGGGCAGCAGCAGGGCTTAGCGGCGGGTCGGACGACCGAATGTGACGCTGCGAAGAATACGAACGCGTCCAATACACCTGTTCGTATAGGCGTCTTGGACGCGCGTGACGTCGCGTGACGAAACACGGCCGGGCGCGGCAGTCCCGGTGCGGTTCAGGCGACCTGCCCCTGCGACACGAACGGCGCGCACGACGGGCCGGCGTCGGGGAGCCGCCTCAGCACGTCGACCAAGCCGTCGTCGTCGACGTGGCCTGTGACCCAGTCGGCGACCGCGCAGACCTCGTGGGGAGCGTTGCCCATCGCGACGCCGCACGCGGCCCATTGGAGCATCTCGACGTCGTTGCGCTGGTCGCCGACAGCAAGCGTCCGTGCGGGGTCGATCCGCAGGAAGCCGCGGACCTTCTCCAGGCCGCTCGCCTTGCTCACGCCGTCGGGCGCGATGTCCAGCCACGCGGTGAACCCGACCGAGTAGTTCACCCCGTGCAGCCCGATCCGAGCGACCAGATCCAGGAAATCCTGTGCCGTCCCGTTCGGGCTGCGGAAGATGACCCGCGTCGCCGGGCCGTCGATGAGCTGGTCCCAGTCCACGACACGGATCTCCCCTTCCAGCTCACCGGGGGGAAACGGCGTGTGGACCCGGTAGCCCACCCCGACCTCCTCAACGGCGACGTGAGCCTCCGGCCAGGCGGCTCGCAACGCGGTGAGCGCCGACGCGGGGTCGAACGTGTGCCTGGCGAGGATGCACGCGCCGCCAGGCAGGGCCGGGTCGAGCGCGACGATGACGGCGCCGTTGCTGCAGACGGCGAACCCACGGCGCACGCCGAGTTCAGCGATGACCGACCGCGCGGACAGCCAGGATCGCCCGGTGGCGATCACCACGTCGTGACCGGCTGCCGCGACGCGACGGACACCGTCCCGCACCGTGCGGGACATGCTGCCGTCGTGGTGGACGATCGTGCCGTCGATGTCGAGAGCTACCAGGTGGGTGCCGCTCGGGGTGCCGAGTCCGTCGTGGTGGTCGTGGTGCCTGGGCGTGACAGCCGCCAGTCGGCGGGTGGCCACGCGGGTGGTCGATGGTTCGAAACTCATGAATCCTCCTTCACCGGCCTTCCGCCCGCGCGTCCCCCTCGGCGCCTCGGGCGCCTGACGTCGCGTAGGGCGGCCCCTGCCGCCCCGATATCGCCGGTTGTGTCATCTGTTCGCAAATGGAGTCAACGCTCGCCGACGCCGAGATAGTTCCCAACGGATCGGGCGGGACGGCCGGATGCCGGGCTGGCGAACGGGCAGACAGACCTATCGGCCGCCGTATCCGGCAGTGAGCCCGGACGGCCCCTGGACGGTCCGGGGTCCGCCGCGCGGAATGAGCCGAGCCCGCCATCGGTTATCCTGGACGTGGCCAGCCCGATCCGTTCTGCCGCGGGCTCCCCCTTTTTCTTCGTGTCGATGCCTTCGCGCGGCGCCATGTGAGGCCCCAGGCAGCACACCACCGACCATCGGAGTTTTTCCCCTTGACCAGCAGCAGTTTCAGCTCGCTAGGCGTGCCCAGCAGCTTGTCCGACGTGCTCGCCCAGCGTGGCATCACCACGCCCACCCCGATCCAGACCGCGACGCTACCCGACGCCTTGGCGGGCCGCGACGTGCTCGGCCGTGGCCGAACCGGTTCCGGCAAGACGTACGCGTTTGTGCTCCCCCTCCTCGCGCGCCTGCACGCCCGCCACACCCGCCGCAAGCCCGGGCGTCCGCGCGGGCTGATCCTGGTCCCGACGCGCGAGCTCGCGACGCAGATCGCGGCCGTGATGGAGCCGCTCGCCACGCCGCTCGGCCTGAACTCGCAGACCATCTTCGGCGGCGTCGGCCAGGGCCCGCAGGTCGCCGCCCTGCGCAGCGGCGTCGATGTCGTGGTCGCGTGCCCGGGACGCCTCGAGGATCTCATCGCCCAAGGCCACGTCCACCTCGACGCCGTCGAGATCACCGTGCTCGACGAGGCCGACCACATGGCCGACCTCGGGTTTCTCCCCGTGGTCCGGCGGCTCCTCGAGGCCACCCCCACCGGTGGGCAGCGGATGCTCTTCAGCGCGACGCTGGATGCCGGGGTCAACGTCATCGTCAGGCGCCACCTGACCCGCCCCGTGACCCACGAGGCCGACAGCGAGCAATCGCCCGTCTCGACAATGTCGCACCACGTCCTGCACGTCGCGCCCGAGGAACATCTGCCGGTCCTGGTCGACCTCACCGCAGCTCCGGGGCGGGCCCTCGTGTTCACCCGCACCAAACACCGCGCAAAACGCCTCGCGCGCGATCTGAACGCGTCGGGCGTGGCCGCTGTCGAGCTGCACGGCAACCTCTCGCAAGGGGCTCGTACCCGGACGATGGAGGCCTTCCACTCCGGTGCGGCGACCACTCTCGTCGCGACCGACATCGCCGCCCGCGGGATCCACGTCGACGACATCAACTTGGTGATCCACGCGGATCCTCCCGTGGAGCACAAGGCGTACCTGCACCGGTCCGGACGGACCGCCCGGGCCGGCGCCGAGGGCACCGTCATCACCCTGATGACCAATGAGCAGGTCCGCGACGTCCGCGACCTGACGCGCAAGGCGGGAGTCCGGCCGATCACGACGCGGGTCACCGCCGCCAGCCCGCTGCTGCGCGAATTGGCTCCCGGGGAGCGCGTCTTCGCCGGCCCCTACCTCGCGCCTGCTGCCGAGCGGTCCGCCGCGTCGCGCAACGCACCGCGAAGCAACGAAGCCGGTGGCCGTCGCACCGCGGGGGGATCGCGCCGCGGCGGGCCGCAGCGCACCGCTGCCCCGCGAAGTGCGACGCAGCGCAACCCGGTGCGAGGCGCGCCGCAGCGCACCCCCGCCGCACGAGGTGCGGCTGGGGCCGCCGCGTCGCCACGTCGCCGCCAGGCGCGCTCCTCCGCGTAAGCCCTTGAGGGAGCGGGCCGGCTCGGTCAGTCCTGGGCGCGCAGTGCCTGCGTGACGGACACCCGTCCGCCCGATTGCAAGACGCTGCGGCGATAGAGCCTTTCCCCCACCAGGATCGCAACCACCGCGAAGGCGAGCGTCACCAGTAGCGACGCGACCGGCTCCCACGCCGCAGCGTTGCCCTGCAGGAGCCGCATGGGCATCGCCACCCCGGAGGCGATCGGCAGGTAGGACAATACGGTCTGCACGGAACCGCTCGCCACGATCCCGCCGAAGAAGGCGATGAACAGCAGCATCGTCAGCGGCATCGAGGTGGTCTGCAGATCCTCCGACCGGCTGGACAGCGACCCGGCCACGGCCCACAGACAGGCGAGCGCCACGAATCCGGCTACGAAGAACGCCACGAACCAGCCGATCGGTCCGCTGATCACGGTGATGAACTCCTTGTACGGCGTGAATTGCAGCCCGATCAGGCCGGCGGCCATGAACAGCGTCATCTGAATGAACGCCAGGACCGTGTTGCCGACGATCTTGCCGACCAGCAGCGAGCGCAGCGGGATGGCGCTCGCGATGATCTCCACGATCCGGGACTGCTTCTCCTCCACCACGCTGGACGCGATCGCCATCCCGAACAGCAGGCTCACCATGTAGAACAGCGCCGCGAGCGCGAAGCCGGCGACCATCCGGACGATCATCTCGGTGCCGCTGCCCTGCAAGACCTGGGTCTCGACCTGCGTGCCGGCCATCAACCGCGGCACGGTGGTGCCGGCCGCGGCCGCGTTACGGGCCAGTGCGTCGTCACGGACCACCTCGCGCGTGGCGGTGAGCACGTCGGTGTGCGGGGTGTCGTTCTTGGTGACCAGGGTCCAGCCGTCCACGCCGTCCGCGCCGCCGCGCAGCCACGCGTCGGTGGTGTCGCTGGTGACGGCCGCTTCGGCGGCACGCTCGTCGGCGACCTGGCGCACGACGACAGTCGTCTTGTCATCTTGGGCGTGCACTCGTGCCCCGACCTGGTCGGCGATCGCCTGAGCCTGAGCGTTCGTCACGACCAGGGAGCGTTCGGTAGACCGGTTCGCGAGCAATCCCTGCGCGCCGAACACCATCAGCATCAGCAGGATGGTGGACAGCGTGGAGATGAGGAAGTTGCGGTCGGTCAGGCGCACCTGGATCTCCCGCGCGGCCACGACCGGCCAGGCGGGCCCGGTACGCCGACGGTCGCCCGCCGGGTCCGTTCGGGACACCTCGGCCGCGGTCGTCCCCTGCGGAGTGGTCAGCTCGTCGTCGAGGTATGGAGATGCGCTGCGGCGGGCGTCGGTGGGGGTCACGCGGTCACCTCACGGTAGATCTCGGACAGGGTGGGGATCATCGGGGCGAAAGAGCGGACCGTGCCGCGGCGCAGCGCCTCCGCGAGGAGATCCCGCTCAGCGCCGGGGGAGAGCAACTCCAGGAGAGCGGTGGGCCCGTCGACGTCGGCGACGGCGACGCCCGGCTGACTGCGGGTCCACCCGGCGTCGCCGTCCAGGACCAGGCGGTGCCGCCGGGCGCCGGAGGTGCGCAATTCTTCGACCGTGCCGCGGGCGAGCACCCGGCCGTGGCCGAGGACGACGAGCCGGTCGCAGAGCCGCTCGACGAGGTCGAGTTGGTGGCTGGAGAAGAGCACGGGCACGCCGGCCCGGGTGTGTTCGCGCAGGAGGCCGGCCATGGCGTCGACGGCGTCGGGGTCCAGTCCGGAGAACGGCTCATCCAGGATCAGCGCGGCCGGCTGGGCAAGCAGCGCGGCAATGATCTGGACGCGCTGCTGGTTGCCAAGGCTGAGCTTTTCCACGCGGTCCTTGGCGCGCTCGCGCAGGCCGAAGCGCTCGAGGGAGTCCAGCGCGGATCGACGGGCCGGGCCGGCGTCCATGCCCTTGAGGCGGGCCAGATAGACGAGCTGGTCGAGGACCGGCTGCTTCGGGTAGAGGCCACGCTCCTCGGGCATGTAGCCAAACGTTCGCCGGTCCCCGGCGGTGATCGGCCGACCCCGCCAGCGGACCTCGCCGCCGTGGATCGCGAGGACGCCCATGATCATGCGCATGGTCGTGGTCTTGCCGGCGCCGTTCCCGCCCACGAAGCCCACCAGATCGCCGTCGCCGACCTCGAAGGTGACCGTGTCCACGGCGGTGATGTCGCCGAACTTTCTTGTCACAGAATCTATGTCAAGCATGGGGCCCAGGATCCTCTCCAGTCGGTCATCGTCAGGGGGACGCCCACCACGGTACGGGCCGGGCATCGGGCGGCGGATCCGTCGCACGGCTGACCTTAGGTCTCCCGCGCCCTCCCCCGAGCGGCGGATGGACGCGCGGCCGGCAGGATCAGTCGCCGACGGAGGCGAGGCCCAGCTCGTACGCGGCGACGACGGCCTGCACCCGATCCCGCACGCCCAGCTTGGCCAGGCAGTTGCTGACGTGGGTCTTCACGGTGGCCTCGCCGAGGCACAACTCCCGGGCGATCTCGGCATTGCTGCGACCGCGGGCGACCAGGCGCAGCACCTCCAGCTCACGCTCGGTGAGCCGTTTCAGACGGGGATCCTGCCGCGGGGGTGCCGCGCGCCCCGGCCGCTCGGATGGCGGGGCGACCGTGCCGACCGTGCCGACCGTGCCGACCCCAGGATGCACGGCCGCGCCGACCATGCGCGCGATCACGCGCCGCGTGACCTCGGGGGCGAGCAGCGCGTGCCCGTGCGCGACGGCCCGGACGGCCTCCACCAGGTGCTCGGGATCGGCGTCCTTGAGCAGGAACCCGCTGGCCCCGGCGCGCAGCGCGTCGAACAGGTAGTCATCCCGGTCGAACGTCGTGAGGATCACGACCTTGCCGAGTTGTTCGGCGTACGGCCCTCCCACCCGTGGCGAAGCCGAGGTGAAGCGATGTCGCTGGGCCGAGCCGCGCCCACGGACCTGACCAGACCGACGTCGCACCGAACGGGACGCGGTGTGGACGGCCACCACTTTTTCGCAAACTCACCGGTACGTTCTCGGTCGCCGCCGTCCGGCATCGGGTAGAAAGGGCCACACGTCCGAGGAAGAGGTGAACTGGTGCCGCCTGAGGCAGCCGAGCGACATTCCGCTGCACCCACCCCCGCGCCGACCGTCACCGACGAGCCGCTGCTCGTGACGCACGCCCTGACCAAGGAGTTCCGCGGCTTCACCGCGGTGAACTCCGTGGACCTGAGGGTCGCCGAAGGCACCATCCACGCGCTCGTCGGACCCAACGGCGCCGGCAAGACGACACTGTTCAACCTGCTGACGGGTTTCCTCAAGCCGACATCGGGCACGATCACCTACGCGGGCACGGACATCACCGGCAAGCCACCGGACAAGATCGCCCATCTCGGCGTGGCGCGCTCGTTCCAGATCACGAGCCTGTTCGACAACATGTCGGTGCGTGAGCACGTCGAGCTGGCGCTCGCCTCCCCCGCGGGCATCGGGCGGCAGTTCTGGTCCAGCAAACGCAGGCTGAGGCAGTTCGCGCCCCGCGCGATGGAGCTGCTCGAGCAGGTCGGGCTGGCTGAGAAGGCCCGCGAGAACGCGGGCGCCCTCCCGTACGGGCGCAAGCGCGCCCTCGAGCTGGCCATCGCGCTCGCGCTCGAGCCGAGGCTCCTGCTGCTCGACGAACCAACGGCCGGCATGGGCATCGAGGACATCCAGCGGACCATCGATCTGGTCAAACGCATCGCGTCGGGGCGCACCGTCGTCTTCGTCGACCACAACATGCACGTCGTCGGGTCCCTCGCCGACACGGTCGCCGTCCTGCAGGCAGGCGCGATCATCGCCGAAGGCCCGTACGAGCAGGTCCGTACCGACGAGCGCGTCGTCACCGCCTACCTGGGAAACGCCGATGCCTCCCTCTGACGCGACATCAGCCCCCGACGCGGCCACCGCCCCCGGCGCGAGCGAGCCGATGCTGAGGGTCGACAGCGTGAGCGCGCACTACGGTGAGGCGCGCGTCCTCGCCGACGTGTCCCTGGACGTCCATCCCGGCGAGGTCGTCACCCTCGTGGGACGCAACGGCGCCGGCAAGACGACGCTGCTGCGCTGCATCATGGGGCTGCACCGGAGCCTGAGCGGACAGGTCACGTTCGATGGCGAGCCCATCACGAGGGCGCCGTCGCACGTGCGCGCCCGCCGGGGCATCGGCTGGGTGCCCGACGACCGCGGCATCTACGCCACCCTCACCGTCGAGGAGAACCTTCTCCTGCCCCCGACCGTGCACCCCGACGCGTGGCCGCTGGAACGGGTCTACGAGTTCTTCACCGTGCTGCGGGAACGACGCGACTTCCCCGGCACGAAGCTGTCCGGCGGCGAGCAGCAGATGCTGGCGATCGCCCGCGTGCTGCGGATGGGCGCCCGGCTCCTGCTGCTGGACGAGCCCAGCGAGGGACTGGCCCCCGTGATCGTCGCGCGGATCGGGGAGATTCTCCGCGAGATCAAGGCCAACGGCGTGGCCGTCCTCCTCGTGGAGCAGAACGTGCGCTTCGCCGCCACCGTCGCCGATCGGCACTACCTTTTGGCCCAAGGCCGGGTGGTGGAGCACCTCGGCAACGACGAGTTCCGCACTCGGGAGCGCGAGCTCCTCACCTACCTCGGCATGTGAACCGTCCCGACGACCCGTGGCACACCACGGCCCCACCCATCTCGACCCCATCCGACACGGCCCGCCCACCTCATCCCTCACCACGCACCCGATCCCACTCACCCAGGAGACACGATGCGACGCACCCACCTGATCGCGATCTCGATGGCCGGTGTCACCGCCCTCGCGCTGACCGCCTGTGGAGGCTCCGGCGGCCCGCAGTCCGGCGGTTCCGGCAAGCTCACCAACGACAAGATCGTCATCGGGCTGATCAACGATCAGTCCGGGGTGTACAAGGACGCGTCCGGTCCCTACTCCGGCGTGGCGATCCAGATGGCGATCGACGACTACACGTCGAAGCACGGCGATCAGGCTGTTGCCAAGACGATCGAGCTCGTGCAGGCCGACCACCAGAACAAGGCCGACGTCGCCAACACGAAGAGCCAGGAGATGTACGAACGGCAGAACGCCGACGTCATCCTCGACGTGCCGAACTCCGCCGCCGCCCTCGCGATCGCGAACCAGGCGCAGGCCAAGAAGAAGCTGTACATCAACATCAGCGCCGGCACCACGGCGCTGACGGGCGACAAATGCAACAAGTACACGTTCCACTGGGCCTATAACACGGCCCAACTCGCGAAGGTGTCCGCGTCGACGATCGTCAAGGACGGCGGCAAGAGTTGGAACATCGTCTACCCCGACTACGCCTTCGGCCAGGACATGAACAAATCCTTCGCCGCCGAGGTCAAGGCGGCCGGCGGCACCGTCGGCCAGTCGATCGCGACACCCTTCCCCAGCGACAACTTCGCCACCTTCATCACCAAGGCCGGCGAAGGCGACCCGCAGGTCGTGGCATCGATGCACGCAAGTGGAGATCTCGTCAACTTCGTCAAGCAGTACAACCAGTCGAGCATCAAGGACTCCACGCAGCTGGCCGTCGGCCTCATGTTCATCACCGACATCCACTCCCTCGGTGTCGACCAGTTCGCGGGCACGAAGTTCGCGGACACCTGGTACTGGGACTTCGACCAACAGAACAGGGACTGGGCCGACAGGTTCATGGCCAAGACGGGCACCCGCCCGACGTTCGCGCACGCCGCGAACTACTCGGCGGCGACCCAGTACCTGGAGGCGGTGCAGGACAAGGGCACCGACAAGGCCGACGACATCATCACGGCGCTGGAAGGTAAGAAGATCAACGACCTGTACTTGCGCGACGGCGAGGTGCGGGCTGCGGACCACGCGGTCATCCATGACAGCTATCTCGCCCAGGTCAAGAACAAGGCCGACGTCAAGGAGGGCTGGGACGTGGAGAAGATCATCAGCACCGTCCCCGCCCGCGAGGCGTTCCCCGCGCCGTCGTCCGCCTGCAAGATCAACGGCTGACCGGAGCCGGTCCCCTCCAAGGAGCGACCCAAGGAGCGACATGGGCGCGTTCGTCCAGTACACGCTGCAGGGCCTGGCCGCCGGGGGTTTCTACGCCCTGGCCGCCCTCGGGCTCGCCGTCATCTTCGGCGTGCTCGGCGTGGTCAACTTCTCTCACGGCGCTTGCTACATGCTGGGCGCCGTCGCCGCGGCCGTCCTGCTCGACGAGCTGGGGGTCGGCTTCTGGCCGGCTCTGCTGATCGTGCCGCTGCTCCTGTTCGTCGTCGGGGTACTCATGGAGCGGCTGCTGGTGCGCTGGCTGCTGAAACTCGACCCGATGTACAACTTCCTCCTCACGTTCGGGTTGACGCTGCTGCTGGTCGACCTGGTGAAGAGACGCTACGGGGTGTCGGGTCTGCCATACGAGCAGCCCGCCGGCCTCGACGGGCGCGTCACCGTCGGGGAGCTGTCGCTGTCGACGTACCAGGTGTTCGTGTGCCTGTCCTCGGTCCTGGTGTGCGTGGCCGTGTGGGCGCTGCTGAGCAAGACGAGGGTGGGCATGATCGTGCGGGCCTCCACCGAGGACGCCGACCGGACCCGCGCCCTCGGCATCAACGTGAGTCGTTGGGTGACGCCGGTGTTCGGCTTCGGGATCGCGCTGGCCGGCCTCGCCGGGGTCCTGGCTGCGCCGTTCCGGGCGATCACCCCCGACATGGGAGGGCAGTTCATCATCATCCTGTTCGCGGTGGTCGTCATCGGCGGGCTCGGGTCGATCTTCGGCGCGGTCGTCGCAGGGTTTCTCGTGGGGCTGGTGGAAGCGTACGGACAAGCGTACGCCCCCGCTTTCGCCCAGATCGTGATCTTCATGTTGATGGCCGCGGTCATCCTCGTACGGCCTTCGGGCCTGTTCGGACGGGAGGAGGCGGCGTGAGTGTCGGAGCGCAACGCGAGACAGCGCAGCTACAGGTCGACGACGAGCCGGTCCTGCACCTGCGCAACCCGTTGACGTGGGTGCTGATGGCGGCGGGGGCGGCGGTGCTGCTCGCCCTGCCTTACTATGTCTACCCGCCGGTCGCGATGGACATCCTGGCGTGGGGGTTGTTCGCGATCTCGGTGGATCTGCTGCTCGGTTACACGGGACTGTTGTCGTTCGGGCACGCGGCGTTCTGGGGCGCCTCGGCGTACGTGACCGGTCTGATCGCGATCAACACCGGCCTGCCGTTCCCCGTCGCGGTGCTGGGCGGGGCCGCGTTCGCGATGCTCATCGCGCTGCCGACCGGGTGGCTGTCGGTGCGGCGCACCGGCATCTACTTCGCGATGGTGACGTTGGCTTTCGCCCAGATGCTCTACTTCATCGCCAACCAGTGGCGCGACGTCACCGGCGGGGAGAACGGCTTGCAGGGCATCCCGCGCTCCTTCTTCGGCGTCGACGCCATCGAGTCCGATTCGTTCTATTTCTACTACGTGGGCTTGGCGTTCATCGTGGTGGGCGCCCTGGTCGCGTGGCGGGTGGTGAACTCGCCGTTCGGCCGGGTGCTGGTCGCGATCAGGGACAACCCGGCGCGGGCCCGAGCACTGGGCTACGACGTCGATCGGTTCAAGATCGTGGCGTTCGTGATCTCCGCGGGGCTGGCGGGGCTCGCAGGTGGGCTGTTCGCGATCTCGCACGGGTTCGCGTCCCTGCAAGAGTTCGACTGGCGTACGTCGGGCAAGGTCGTGTTGATCACGGTGCTCGGCGGCATCGGGACGCTGTGGGGCGGCCCGGTCGGGGCCGCGATCGTCGTGACGCTGGAGGACCGTCTCGCGACCAGCGGGTTCGAGGGCACCGGGATCATCACCGGCGCGATCTTCGTGATCGTGGTGCTCGCGTTCCGGCGCGGCCTGTGGGGCACGGCCCGGCACGTCCTCGGCCGGTGGCTGGTACGCCGCCGCGCGTCGGGATCCCCGCCGCCCTGAGCAGTCCGGCCTCAGGTGCCCTGCGGTCCCGGAGCATTCCCCGCACGTGGTGCATCCAAGTCGTCTCTCACAGGCGCGGCATCCGCCCGTGCGGGAGCAGCAGCTTGGCCTGGGCGCGTCGCTCAGAAGTAGTCGCGGATCGCGAACGCCCGCCCGCCGAACACGAGCGCCAGCGTCTCGTCCTCGGTCATCGGGCCGGTCAGTTGGCCGGTCAGGCGGACGGACCGCGGCGGCACGCCCGCGTACAGGCGGGCGAGCCCGGCGGCGGTGAGTCTCGGCAGGGACCGGCCGCGCAGTGCGCCTCGCCTGACCCGGGCTGTCCCGTCGGAGACGTCGAGCCGGTACGTGCCGTCGGTGCGTTCCAGCGGGTGCCCGGTCACCTCGAACGTCAAGCGGGCGCGCAGCCCCTTGGGGTAGCCACGCGCTTCGAGCGCCCCGGCGACGTCGAGGAGGAGCAGCTGGTAGGGGATGCGTTCGGCGAACCGCCAGTCGTTCGAGGGGAGCAGTTGCGGGAGGAGGTCTTCACCCGCGCCGGTGATGCGCGTGAGGGGGGCGACGGCGCGGTGCGCGCCGAGGTTCGCGAGCAGCGCCCGCCCGGCCGCCGGCGTGAGCGCCACCAGGTCGTCGATCTCGAGCCGGCCGCCGTCGCCGAGGTACCCGCCGGTGCGCCGCCACACCGCGTACCCGACCGGTACGCCGTGGCGATCGCGCGCCAGGGTGCCCACGGCGCCGTTCAGCGGAGCAGCGGGATCGGCGAAGCACGGGCCCTGCCGCTCCAGTGCCCCGTCGTGCAGGGGCGCCCACGCCTCGTAGACCGCCGCCGCTTCCCACCAACCGGGCCGTTCGAGACGCTCCAGCGTCACGCGGTCGTCACCGCCAGGACGGACCTGCGCCAGCGCGGACGTCGGGGCCTCGGCCACGGTGTACGCCCCGACCGTCTCAAAACCCAGGCCTCGATAGACGGCAGGCGCGGTCGGGAAGAGCCCGGCGATGCGCGCCCCCCGGTCCCGGGCGGCGCGCAACAGATGGACGAGCAGCGGGGTGAGCAGGCCGCGGCCGCGTTCCTCCGCCTGGACCGTGACGCTGGCCAGGCCGCTCATCGATACGCCGCGCCCCCCGAACCAGGCGGTGAAGGGCCGGTCGCAGGCCTGCGCGACGAGCCGATCACCGCGGAAGGCGAGATAGGTGGGCCGGTATGCGGCGCTCGGATCCGGCGGCGGATCCCAGTCGCCCGGCTCGGCGGGGCCGGACGTGCCGGGAAACGACTCCCGGCGCAGGCGCAACACGTCCACGGCGTCGTGCACTGTCGCGGCCCGGACGATCAGTTCCGCACGCATGAAGCCCAGCGTAGGGGTGCCCGTCGGGACCGTGCGACATCCACCGCCACACCCGGAGCGCATCGGACCATGGACGTTCGATCAGAATCGTCAGACCGGATCAATTCCGTTTATTTCCAACGTGTTCCGATGTTCGATACACCTGTACGAGCCCCTCATCCCGCGACCGCCGCCAGCGTGTCGGTGCCGAGATACGGCCGCAGCGCAGCCGGTACGGCCACCGAACCATCGGCGCGCTGGTGATTCTCCACGATCGCCACCAGCCAGCGCGGTGACGTCGCGAGCGTCCCGTTCAAAGTCGCCACGATCTCCGTGCGCCCGTCCCGCTTCTCCCGGATGCCGAGCCGCCGGGCCTGGAACGTCGTGCAGTTCGAGGTGGAGGTCAGCTCCCGGTACTTGCCCTGCGTCGGGACCCACGCCTCACAGTCGTACTTGCGCGCGGCCGGACCGCCCAGATCTCCCGCGGCGACATCAATCACCCGGTAGGGGATCTCCATGAGGTCGAGCATCTCCTTCTCGTAGCCCAGCAACCGTTCGTGCTCCGCGACCGCGTCCTCGGGGCGGCAGTACACGAACATCTCGACCTTCTGGAACTGGTGCACCCGGATGATGCCGCGGGTGTCCTTGCCGTAGCTGCCCGCCTCACGCCGGTAGCAGGTCGAGGACGCGCAGAACCGGCGCGGCCCGCCGGACAGGTCGATGATCTCGTCGCGGTAGAACCCGGCGAGGGCGACCTCGGAGGTTCCGGTCAGGTAGAGGTCGTCAGCCGCCAGCCGGTAGACCTCGTCGGCGTGCGCGTCCAGGAACCCCGCCCCGCCCATGACGTGTGGGTTGACCAGCGTCGGGACCGACAGCTGGGTGAAGCCGTTGCGGTATGCGGTGTCGAGCGCCAGGTTGATCAGCGCAGACTCCAGCCGCGCGCCCTGCCCGACCAGATAGTAGAAGCGCGACTCGGCGACCTTGACCCCCCGCGCCAGGTCGAGCCCCCCGATCCGCTCCAACACGTCGACGTGGTCGCGCGGAGCGAACCCTTCGTCAGCAAAGGCACGGATCGGCGTGCCACAGGTCTGCAGGACGACGAAGTCCTCCTCGCCGCCCGGCGGGACACCGTCGATGATGACGTTGGGAATGCGCCGCGAGATCTCGGCCATCTGCGCGTCGGCCCGCGCGGCGGCGGCCTCCAGCTCCTTGACGTCTTCGGACAGCAGGGCAGCGTTGGCGCGAGCCTGCTCCGCCTCATCCTGCAGGCCGACCACCGTCGACGTCGACGAGGACCGGGTCGCCTTGGCGAGGCGCCCCATGATCGCGCCGACGTCTTTGCTGACGGCCTTCTGTTCGGCGCGCGCCTTCTCGTACTCCCGAAGGGCCGCGCGGCGATGCTCGTCCGCGGCCAGCGCCGCCTCCACCAGGGACTCATCCTCACCCCGCGCCCGTTGCGAGCGGCGGACCAGGTCGGGATTGTCGCGCAGCAGCTTGATGTCGATCACACCCGGAAGGGTAGCCAGGGGTGCGAACAAAGCACGAACCCGCTGCGGTCGAGCCGCCGCTCGCCGACCGCGGGCGGAAGTCGCAGCGGCCGGGTACCGTCAACCACGTGGCCGATCCCACCTCGTGGTTACCCTTCGTGACCGTGCTGGTCGTGGTCGTGGTCGTCGTGGTCGCGACGGTGACCGTGTTGGCCGGAGGCCGCCGCTCACACCCCCGTACGACGGGTGACCCCGCACCCGCGGCGGACGGCACGGCTCATCGCGCACCCCCCAAAGTGGTCGCCGTCGTGGTCAACCCCACCAAGTTCGACGACCTCGACCCGGTGCGCGCGACGCTCGCCCGGGTGGCGAAGGAGCGCGGGTGGAGCGAGCCGAGGCTGCTCGAGACGACCGCGGACGATCCGGGCACGGGCCAGGCCCGCCGTGCGCGGGAGGAGGGCGCCGACGTGGTCTGCGCGCTCGGGGGTGACGGCACCGTGCGCGCGGTCGCCGCTGCGCTGGTCGACACCGACACCCCGCTGGGGCTGCTGCCGGGCGGCACCGGCAACCTGCTGGCGCGCAACTTGGACCTGCCCATCGACGACCTCGGCGAGGCGTTCCGGGTGTGCCTGGACGGGGTGGACCGGCGCATCGACGTCGGGCTCCTGGACGTGACCGCCCCCGGTGAGACGCCGACCGGGGCCAATGACCGCGTCTTCCTGATCATGGCCGGTGTCGGGTTCGACGCGCAGGTGATGGCGGCGGCCCCCGAAGACCTCAAGGCGCAGGTCGGGTGGGTGGCCTACCTCGTGTCCGGGATGGGTCAGCTCGCCGGGCCCCGCTTCGCCGCGAGCATCACCTTCGACGAGGCTCCGCCGAGGCACCGCAGGATTCGGTGCCTGATCGTGGGCAACGTGGGCCGCCTCCAGGGCGGCGTGGAGCTCCTTCCCGACGCCCAGGTCGACGACGGCCATCTCGACGTCGTGCTGTTGGCGCCGAAAGGCCTCGCCGGGTGGGGGGCGGTCGCCGCCCGGGTGATCACCAAGCGACGCAAGGGCCACGACCGGGTGGAGCACGCCCGATGCCGGTCGATGGTCGTGCGGCTCACCGAGGCTCAGGAGGTCCAACTCGACGGGGATCCGATCGGTCCCGCTCTCACCCTCACGGTGACGGTGAAACCTCTCGCCCTGGTGGTCCGGGCCGTCGCCCAGTCGACCCCGTGACCGCATCGGTGTTCGCGCGCCAGGTGGCGCCGCGGCTGCTGCGTAGCGCGGCTGCTGCCGTGGTGACGTGCCTTCCCGTGGCAGTGCTCACGGTGATCGTGACGCGGGGCTGGGATCCGCTGGCGCGACTCGACGAGCGGACCATCCGGTCGGCCACCGATGTGACCCGCGCGCATCCGCTGTTGTTCGACGCCCTCATCGCCTGGCAGGAAGCCTTCCAGCCGTGGCACGTCTATCTGGTCGCCGCCATGGCGGCCGGGGTCGTCTGGCGTGCCGCGCTGCGCGCGCGAGCCGCGTGGGGGCTGGCCACCATGGTGGTGGGATGGAACCTCGGACTGCAGGTCAAATTGTTGGTCGAGCGCGCTCGGCCCGTGTATGACGACCCGGTGAGCTCGGCGCCCGGGTTCAGCTTTCCGTCCGGCCACGCCTTCAACACCGCGATGGCGACCGGCACCGTCCTCGTCATGGCCTGGCCGCTGCTGGTGCGCCGTCCGCGCCCCACCCGCGTCGCCCTCGTCGCCGCCGCGGTGGTCGTCGTCGCGCTGACCGCGGCGGACCGTGTGTTCCTGGGGGTCCACTTCCCCACCGACGTCACCGCCGGGGTGCTGTTGGCCGCGGGGTTGACCTCCGCGTCGTACGCCGGATTCCGCTACCGCCCCCGGGAGACCCCATGACACGCTCCGACGCCGCCCGGCCCTCTCCCGCGGGCCACGGCGATGCCCGCGATGCCCGCGAAGTAACCGCCCCCGCGCGCGACCCCCGCGTCGGCGAGGTCGCGGTCTCGCTGGTGCGACGCGCGGTGCTACCCGGCGTGGTCGCGGCGATCCTGCTCTGGGCCGTCGGCTGGATGATCATGAACCCGTGGGACAAGATCCCGGCGGAAGAGGGGATCAACGCCTGGTTCGCGTCGCTGCGGACGCCGACCGGCGACGCGATCACCCACGTCTGGTCGACCAGCACGGACACGTTCTTCGCGATCGGGTTCGGGATCGTGTCATCGCTTCTCGTGTGGGCGTTGACCCGTCGCTGGTGGCTCGGGATCCTCCCGATCGGTGCCATCACGCTGGAGTCGTCGATCTTCGTGCCGGTGACGAACATCCTCGGGCGTCCACGCCCGCTCGTGGAGCACCTGGATGCCGCACCGCCGACGTCGAGCTACCCCAGTGGGCACACCGCGGCGGCGTTCGCGCTTTACGTGACGCTGTTCCTGCTGGCCCGCCGCATCCCGCAGCGGTGGTTGCGCACCCTGGTGCAGGCCCTCTGCCTGCTCTGGCCGTGTCTGGTGGCGATCGCGCGCCTGTACCGGGGCATGCATCACGTGTCCGACGTGCTGATGGGGATGGTGCTCGGGGTGTGGTGCGCGTTCGTCATCGTGCGGGCTGTGCCCGGGGCGTGGGAATTCACGCGCCGCACCCTCCCTGTCACGAGGGCCCCGACGTGAGCTACCGGTACGTGACGCCGCGCGCTCGGGCGTGGACTCAGCCCAGCTGCTCGTCCACGTAACACCACCGCCACCCCTCGCCGGGCTCGAACGAGCGCATCACCGGGTGCCCCGTCTCACGGTAGTGGCGCTGGGCATGCAGCCCCGGGGAGGAATCGCAGCAGCCGACATGCCCGCAGGTCAGACACAGACGCAGGTGCACGGGCACCGTGCCTTCGACGACGCACTCCGGGCAGCCCTGCGGGGTCAGCGGCTCCACGGCGCAGGGCGCGTCCGCGAGGTGCGCGCACCCTCCGCGCGCGTGCGTCGGCCGGAGGACAGGGGCGCCCGCCAGCAGCTCGTCGCGGTCGGCGACGCGGGCGACCATCGACTCCTCGTAGTCCAGGGCCGTCATGACCGCCGACAGCACGTCTTGGTCCGCCTGCCCCGCGCTCCGGATCCGCAGCAACTCCTCCCGCTGGGCCGCGATGCCGATGAGGCGCAACCGCCGGTGCGCCTGGCCGGGGGTCTCCAGATCCTCGCCTCGCCTGCCGAGCCGCTCCCACGCGGAATTCACGCGGCGGTTCATGGCGTCGGCGATCTGCGCGACGATCTCCTCCTCGCCGGGGCGGGCCGTCGCGCGGATCGCCTCGAGCCCCGCGCGCCCGGCGCGCTGAAGGATCTCGGCGACCTGCAGGGCGTCCTCGCGCGGGTCCGGACCGCGCACGTCGAGACGCCGCGCCAGCGCAGGCAGCGTCAATCCCTGCAGCAGCAAGGTCCCGACGGTGACGATGAGGGCGATGAGGACGAGCACCGCGCGACCGGGTGTGTCCGCCGGCAGGCTCAGGGCGGCTGCGAGGGTCACCACCCCGCGCATGCCCGCCCATCCCACGATCACGCTCTCCCCGATCGACAAGTTCGCTTTGGCCTCGCTCCGGCGGGAGTGTTGGCGCGCCAGCAGCACCCGCGTCGCGAGCACCCAGACGCCGCGCGTGGCGAGCACCGTCCCGAGCACGGCAGCACAGGCGAGCACGGCCATCCGCGTGCCGCCGATCACGTCCGAGAACTCCAGGGCGTCGGCGACGATCACCCGGGCCTGCAGCCCGATGAGCAGGAAGACCGTGTGTTCGAGCAGGAACTGGATCGTGCGCCAGTTGCTCGTGGCTGCCACGCGCGCCTGTGCGCTTTGCACCACGGGCGCCTTGTGACCGATCGCGAGGCCCGCGACGACCACGGCCAGCACACCGGAACCGCGCAGCGCCTCGGTCGGCGCGTACGCCGCGAACGGGATGAAGAACGACAGCCCGGTGGTGATCATCGGGTCGTCCACGTGGCGGTAGACGACGCCCGCGAGCCGCGCTACCGCGTACCCGATCACCACGGCGACAACGACCGCGCGCGCGAAGTCCAGCGCGATCGCCCCGGCGGTGACGCTCGCGGAGAGGGCCACGAGGGCCGTACGAAGCGCCACGAGCGCGCTCGCGTCGTTGACCAAAGACTCCCCCTCCAGCACCGTGACGACCCTGCGTGGCAGCCCCACCTGCCGGGCGATCGACGTGGCGGCCACCGCGTCGGGCGGAGCGACGATCGCGCCGAGCGCGAAGCCGGCCGCGAGCGGGATCGGCAGAATCACCCACGCGACCACGCCGACGGTTGCGCACGTCGCCGCGACAAGACCGACCGACAGCCATCCGATCGAGCTCAGGTTGTCGCGGAAGTCCACCAGCGAGGTGTTCACGGCGGCCGCGTAGAGCAGCGGCGGCAGGAGGCCCACCAGCACCAGCTCCGGGGACAGCGGTGGCACGTGCACGAACGGCACCCACGACGCGGCCACCCCGACGACCATCAGGACCAGCGGTGTCGAGACGGCCACCTGGTCCGCGACCCACGTCACCACGAGCACGGCGGTCAGGATCAGGGACACGGTCAGGAGCAGTTCCACGGCCCGATCCTGCCACCGGCGGACGGCAGCCCGAGGCTCGTCGCGACGCGTCGCCCGGCCGAGTCGTGCAACCTACAGGCGTCGGCGGCGCGACGGACCGCCGAGCGCCGCCCACACGGTGCGGCCGTTCTTGTCGTCCTGGACACCCCATTCGTGCGCGAGGCTGCGCACGATCCGCAGGCCGCGACCGCTGTTGGCCCACGGCGAGGGCGGCACCGGACGCGGCACCGACGGCGCCCCGCCGTCGCTCACCTCGACCTCGACGGTGTCGGCCTTGACCTTCCAACGGACGCGCACGCAGCCGTCGCCGAGGGGCCGGGCGTGCCGGACAGCGTTCGCGACGAGTTCGGAGGCGACGGTCTGTGCCTCTTCCAGAATCTCGCGATCGACGCCGCGGCCGGTGAGATCCTCGTCGAGGATGGCCCGAATCGTCGGCACCGAGGCGATGGAATGCGGGATCCGGACGCTGCGCTGCCCTTCGCTGATGCCCCTTCGCGACTCCCGACAGTCCTTCACCTGCGCCACCTCTCCCGTTCTTACCCATCTGGCGGCCAAGACCGCGCTCCAGCGCACGGTTCGCCCGGTACGCACGGACCTCGTCGTGACCGACTGCTCCTTGCACCGTAGCGAACCGCGCGGCGGGGCACTCGCCGTGACCGGAGCGAGGACCGTGCTGTGCGTCAGCGCGCCCCGCGTCCGTGAGCGGT
>JBDTWM010000042.1:0-21210 GCA_040006675.1 Dermatophilaceae bacterium
CCACGCCCGCTGATACCACCACAGTCGACGCCGCAGCCGACATGCCCGCTCATCCACGGCGAATCGCGAGGGATAGTCTCGCTGGACCGAAAGGAGCACCTTGTGCCCACCCTGGACGTCCCGGTTGCCGGCCACACCGCCGAGGCGCACCTGGCCCTCCCGTCGGCGCCCGGTCCGGTGCCCGGTGTCCTGCTCTTCATCGACGCCATCGGCTTGCGGCCGCGGATCGTCGACATGGCCGAGCGCATCGCGTCGTGGGGGTACGCCGTGCTCGCCCCCAACGTCTTCCATCGATCCGGGCGCGCCGCGGATCTCGCCCCGACCGAGGACCTGCGGATTCCGGGGGCCCGCGAGCGCTTCATGCCCACGATGGGGTCGCGGATCTCGGGCCTGACCACCGAGCAGTCCCTGGCCGACACAACGGACTTCATCGCCGCGCTGCGCGCTCGCCCGGAGGTCGGGTCCGGGCCGGTGGGGGTCGTCGGCTACTGCATGGGTGCCCGGCTCGCGACGCGGGCGGCGGGAGCGTGCCCCGATGATGTCGTTGCGGTCGGGGGCTTCCACGGCGGCCGGCTCGTCACCTCCGATGCCGACAGCCCCCACCTCTGGATACCGGGATCCCGAGCACGCTACGCGTACGGGCACGCCGACGCGGATCCCTCGATGGACGCCGCCGCGGTGGCCGCACTGGGCGCCGCCCTCGCGGCCGCCGGGCGCCCGGCGACGAATGAGGTGTACGCCGGGACCCGCCACGGCTACACGATGGCCGACAGCGGGGTCTACGACGCGGCGGCCTGCGAGCGCCATTTCGCGGTGCTCGAGCAGCTCTTCGCCGCCACGCTGCCGCGCTGATCCGCGGGCGCCGACACGGCGCCGGCTACTCGGCGGGCTGCCCGTCGAACTGCACGTCGGAGGCCGCGACGTACACCCAGGCCCGCACACCTGACCCCAAACTGACCTCTATCCGGTCGTAATCGTCCACCTCGTACTCGTCGGCGGCGACAAGCTCCGCAGGTGACAGCTCCAACGTGGCGCCGGCCACGCAGTCCTCGCCGGCGCCCCATCGCAGGATGGGGTGCTCCTTCAGTCCGCTCGTGGCGAGGACGCCGGGATCCGTGATCCTCACCGAGTCCAGGCGGAAGCCGGGCAGCGTGTCCTCGAGCGTGGGGACCCGACGCCCGAAGACGGCCAGCTGGACCACGGGGAGGCGCAGCGTGCCGTACGAGAACAGACGAACCATGCGGGCAATCTATTGCCGCCCCGCCCCGCCGCGCCGCCGATGACTCGTCGACGCGTGGGAGGATCCCGCCATGTCCGCACTCACCGAGTCCACGACCGCCGAGCGCCATCGCGTGCTCACCGACCGCTTCGCCGCTCTGATCGATGGGGTGAGCGACTGGGACGCCCAGAGCCCGGTCAAGGAGTGGAAGGCCGGCGACATCGTCGACCACCTGTCCTGGCTGCCGGGCATGCTGGGCGGGATGGGCGTACGCCTTGAGGTGCCTGACGCCACGGACCGCGCGGCCCACTTCCGGGGGCAGAGCGACGCCGTCCACGCGCTGCTCACCGGGCCCGACGGCGACCGTCCCATCGACACCCAGATGATGGGCGTGCTGCCCCTGTCACAGGTGATCGACATGTTCTACAACTTCGACGTGTTCGCGCACAGCTGGGATCTGGCCAAGGCGTCGGGACAAGACATCGAGCTCGACGCCGACTACGCGGCCGGGGCGTACCAGGGCATGTCTGCGCAGGGCCCGTCGCTGCAGGCGACGGGCCATTTCGGGGCGCCGCACCCCGTCGCCGACGACGCCTCCCCGCAGGACAAGCTCCTGGGCCTGATCGGCCGCGACCCCGACTGGACCCCGTAGGCCGGGGCCGAGTCGCGACCCCGCACATGTCCGAGCTCGCGCCGGGGGCACGTCGTCGGCGGACCCGGCTAGCGTGCCGGGCATGAGCGGGGAAAGCATGATCGGGGAAAGCAGGGACGTACGGGACGTCGGTGGGGACGCCTCCTGGGATGAGGCGGCCCAACGCGTGATCACGGCGCTCGCCGGGCCTGGCGCCACGTTGCGCCGCGACCAGGCCACGGCGGTCGCCGCGCTGGCCGAGGACGGTGCCCGGGTCCTCGTCGTGCAGGCGACCGGCTGGGGCAAGTCGGCCGTCTACTGGTGCGCCACGGCCGCTCGTCGTGCCGCTGGGTCCGGGCCGACGCTCGTCGTCTCCCCGTTGCTCGCGTTGATGCGCGACCAGGTCGACGCCGCGACCCGCGCCGGCCTGCGGGCGGTCACCATCAACTCCGCCAACGTCGACAACTGGTCGACGATCGAGGACCAGCTGCGCGCGGACGCAGTCGACGTGCTGCTCATCTCCCCCGAGCGCCTCGCGAACCCGTCGTTCGGGCGACGCGTCCTCGACGCGCTGAGCGGCCGGCTCGGGCTGCTCGTGATCGACGAGGCGCACGCGATCTCCGACTGGGGGCACGACTTCCGCCCCGACTACCGCCGCGTGACGGACGTCCTCGCCCGCCTCGATCGGGCGACGCCCGTGCTCGCGACCACCGCGACCGCGAACGCCCGGGTGACCGCCGACGTCGCCACGCAGCTCGGCGCCGCCACGACGGTCATGCGCGGCCCCCTCGGCCGGGACAGCTTGCAGCTCGCGGTGACCCCGCACCTCACACCGCTGGAGCGGCTGGCCTGGGTGGCCGAGCACCTGCCGCGGCTGTCCGGCTCGGGGATCGTTTACGCGCTCACCGTCGCCGACGCGGAGCGCGCCACCCGCGCGATCCGGGCGGTGCGCGGCGAGGAGTGCCCGGTGGCGACCTACACGGGGCGCCTCGAGCCCGCCGAGCGGGAACGCCTCGAGGACGCGCTGCGCGCCAACACCGTCAAGGCGCTGGTCGCGACGTCGGCGCTGGGGATGGGGTACGACAAGCCGGACCTCGGCTTCGTCGTCCACCTCGGCTCCCCGCCGTCGCCGGTGTCGTATTACCAGCAGGTGGGTCGCGCCGGCCGCGGCATCGACCACGCCCTCGTGGTGCTGCTGCCCTCGCACGCCGACGAGGGTGTGTGGCGGCACTTCGCCACCGCGACGTTGCCCGACGAGCGGATGGCCCGCCAGCTGCTCGACGCGCTCGGGCCGGTGGACCTCGACGGACCCGCGGGAAGCGCCCACAGCATCGTGTCGCTGGAGTCGGTCACGGGGCTGCGCCGGGGGCGCGTGGAGCTGCTGCTCAAGCAGTTGGCCGTCGACGGCGCGGTAGACCGCACGCCGGACGGGTGGATCGCCACCGGACGCCCGTGGAGCTATGACGCGCAGCACTACGCGGGCATCGTCGCGGTGCGAGAACGCGAGGCGGCCATCATGCGTGACTACCTCGCGGGCCGTTCGTGCCTCATGGAATTGCTGCGGCACAGCCTGGACGACGATGAGGCGGCCCCCTGCGGGCGCTGCTCGGTGTGCCTGGGTCGGCTGCCGGAGCCGCTGGCGCAGCGCCCGAGCGTCGAGACGGTCGCCACCGTGGCGCGCGCCCTGCGCGGCGTGGACCACGTGTACGAGCCGCGCGCGATGTGGCCGGGCGGGGCCTTCGGGCGCCGCGGCCGCATCCCCGCGGCCGAGGCGGCCGCCGAGGGCCGGGTGCTCGTGCAGATGGACGCCCCCGAATGGCAGCACGTCGCGCGGGACTGCCTCGATCGGCCCGGCGACGCCCCCGACGAACTGCTTGAAGGACTCGTCGACGTGCTCGTGCGCTGGAGGGCACAGTGGCGGCGGCGCCCCGACCTGGTCGTGTCGTTCGCGACCCGGCATGCGGCCTCGAACGAGGGTGGGGATGCGGACGGGGGCGCGGGTGGGGATTCGAACGGGGACGCGGCCGGCTCACGCCCGTACCCGATCGCGGCCCAGGCGGCCGCGCACCTCGGCGCGATCGGACGGCTGGAGGTCGTCGACTGGCCCGTACGGCCCCCCGCTCCGGGCTGCGAGCGCCCCTCGGGGGCACGCGAGGCCGCCGCGTGGCAGGAGCGCCTCGACGCGTCCGGGCCACCCGGGGCCGAGGTCGACGGCCGCTGCGTCCTGCTCGTCGTCGACGCCACCGCCTCCGGTTGGCCCGTCACGCTCGCCGCGGCGGCGCTGCGGCGAGCGGGGGCCGACGAGGTTCTTCCACTCGTCATCCGCCGAGAACCGTGACGGGTCGAAGCGGGCCCCCTTGCGCGGTGTGCTCCTGGGGGGTTCGAATGGGCCTATGCCGCTACAAGGTGAGTACGCCGAGCCGTTGCCGGGTTGGCAAGCCGACCAGATCGCCGAGATCCTCCGGACGGGGGACACCCGCTCGGTCGACGTCATGGGCCTGCCTGTGGTGCTCTACACGATGCGCGGAGCCAAGTCCGGTCTGCTGCGCCGCGTCCCGCTGATGCGGGTGGAGCACGACGGGTCGTACGCGGCGGTCGCGTCCAAGGGTGGCGCCCCGAAGCATCCGGTCTGGTATCACTCGATCGTCGCCCACCCACACGTCACCATCCAGGACGGTACGCAGACCCGCGACTACCTGGCCCGCGAGGCGGTCGGCCATGAGCGCGACACCTGGTGGGAGATGTGCGTGAGGGCGTTCCCGCCGTACGGCGAGTACCAGGAGACGGCGACCGCCTCGACGGGCCGGCTCATCCCCGTGTTCATCTGCGAGCCCAAGCCGGACACCGTCGCCTGACACTGTCGCCGGACGCGAACGCGGACGGGGAAGCGGAGGCAGACGTCAGAGGTCCGCCGCCTGCGGTCTCCGACCTCCAGTGGGCCGAGAACCCGCGCTATGAATACGTCTCGGCGGGTCGCCCGGCCCACCGGAGCCGTCCCTCGCCCGGTCGCAGCGACGCCCAGCCCGCCACCTCGACCACGGCGAGCGCCGACGTCTTCATAGTCACGAACGCGCCGGTCAACGCCTGCACGCACTCCTCCATCGCCGGGTTGTGCCCGACGATCGCCGCACGCTCCAACCCGGGCGGCAAGCCCCGCACCACGTCGAGCAGGTCGTCACCGCTGGACGCGTACACGGACTCGTCCGTGATCACCTCGATCGCGGACACGTCCCGGCCCTGCGCCTCCAGCTCAGCGGCGATCAGCTCCCACGTCTCCTGCGCCCGGCGGGCCGAAGAGAGGATGACGTGAGCGGGCACCTCATCTCGTTCCGCGAGCCAGCGACCCACCAGCGCCGCCTGCCGCCGACCCCGCGAGGCCAGTGGCCGCTGGCGATCCGCGGCGGCCTTCGACCAATCCGACTTGGCGTGCCTGATCACCATCAGTGTGCGGGCCACCGGTCCACCCTACTCACGGCGCCGCAGGTCAGGCGGAGGAGAAAACGGGCGGCTCGGTGCAGTCGGCGCAGGTCACCTCGCGGCCCAACGCCAGAATCCCGTGCCGGCGCCGGAGGGGAACCGGGTCAGTCGGCGGGTGCGGTCTCCTCCTCCTCGGCGCGCCGCTCGGTGTGCCACGTCGGGGGAACCGCCAGCGTGACGAGGAAGGCTCCGAGACGCGCCGCTTCGGCCTCTGTGAGGTCTTCCGGCAGGATGAGCCGTCCCTGCAGGCCGGGGCGGAGGGGGAAGGGGTGGTCCAGCATCACGGTGCCTCTCGCTGTTGTGTCGTCGGCATCGGCCCGGGCGGTGACAGTCGGGACCGGGGCGGCGCGCCCGAGCGACCCTACGGCGACGCCGTCGGGTACGGACGCTGTGGACCCGTTGAGCGGACGGGTCGTGGACGTGACCGGAGGGGACGTAGGCGCGCCCGGGGGGGTCATGGACGCCGTCCCGGCTGAGTGTCGCGCTCCCATCGAGCCGTAGGCGGACGTCGGTGCACTCGAGGCGGCGGCCTGGAGCGCCTGCGGGAGTTCGGCGGCGGGGGCGCCATGAGGTGCGCGGGTCGCCAGCTCGCGCTCCGGGACGAAGAACGTCAGCACCCAGGTCACCGCAAGCACCACGATCGCGACGGTCAAGACCAGCGCGATCGAGTTCGAGAAGCCCTCCTGGAAGGGGAGCGCCAGCCGGGGGTCGATGCGCGACAGGAACGACGTGTCGGACAGCATCGACGAGCCGCCGCCGCCTGCGCCGCCGTGCAGCATCTGCAGGATCGGCTGGTTCACCGGGTTGGTGACCACCGCCGGGTCTTGCAGCGCCGCCGTGAACTCGGTGGTCCCGACCGCGCGACCGTACGCGTCGGCGATCTTGTCCTGCACCGTCGAGAAGAGGATCGACAGGAAGATCGCGGTGCCGAGGGTGCCACCCAGCTGCCGGAAGAACGTCGCCGCCGACGTGGCCATGCCCATGTCGCGGCGGTCGACGGCGTTTTGCACCGCGAGCGTCAGGGGCTGCATGCAGTTGCCGAGTCCGAGGCCGAACACGGTCATCCCGGTGGACACGAACCACATGTTGGCGTCGACGGTGACGCGCGAGAGCAGGAACGCCCCGATGGTCAAGAGACCGGTCCCGATGATCGGGAAGATCTTGTACCGCCCGGTGCGGGAAATGAGCTGGCCGGAGACCACCGACGCCGTCATGATGCCGGCCGTGAAGGGCAGCATCGCCAGGCCGGACTGGATCGGCGTGAAGCCGTGCACGATCTGGAGCCAGAGAGGCAGAGTGATCATCGCACCGAACATCCCGAACCCCACCAACACGCCGACGAGCAACGGCACCCCGGAGGCTGGGTTGGTGAAGAGGCGCAGAGGGATGAGCGCCTCGACCCCGGCGGAGCGCTCGGCCAGCACCAGCAAGACCACGCCGACCACGCCGACCAGGTAGCACGCGATGGACGTCGCAGAAGTCCATCCCCACGACTGTCCCTGCTCGGCCACGATCAGCAGCGGCACGAGCGCGACGACGAGCATGACCGCCCCCCACCAGTCCACGTGGTGGTTCACGCGGGTCTGCGGCGTGTGCAGGTTGATGTAGACGCCCACCAGAGCGGCGATCCCGATCGGGACGTTGATGAGGAACACGTACCGCCACCCAGGGATCCCGAAGATCGAATTCTGGTCGGCGAGCAAACCGCCCACGACGGGGCCGAGCACGCTCGCGGTGCCGAAGACAGCGAGGAAGTACCCCTGGTAGCGGGCCCGCTCCCGGGCCGGCACGATGTCGCCGACGATCGCGAGCGCGAGGGAGAACAGACCGCCCGCGCCGATGCCCTGCACCGCCCGGAGGGCAGCGAGCATGTACATCGACGTGGCCAACGAGCACAGCGCCGACCCGACGATGAAGACCGCGATCGCGAAGAGGAAGAACTGCCGGCGCCCGTAAATGTCGGACAGCTTCCCGTACAGCGGGGTCGCGATGGTCGACGTGATGAGGTACGCGGTCGTCGCCCAGGCCTGCTGCTCGAGTCCACCGAGGTCGTCGGCGATCGTACGGATCGCCGTGGAGACGATGGTCTGGTCCAGCGCCGCCAGGAACATGCCCGCCATGAGCGCGAGCAGGATGCGCACCACCTGGGACTGATCTGGGTACTCATGGACGTCGGATGGTGGACCCGGCGGGACAGCCTGGGCAGGGGGGGCGGCGACGACAGTCACAGGGACTCCTCGGGGGAGGGCGCGGGGGTGTTCGCAGGGGGTTGCGCGGAGATGAACCGGGTGAGCACGTCGTCGTTGAGGCGGCCCAGCAGGGTGGTGAAGGTGTGCAGGTCCTCGGCGGTCCAGTCGTCGAGCAGGTCCTGCAGGACGCCACCGATCGCCTCGAGGTGCTCTTGGAGCGCCTGTTGGCCGGCGTCGGTGAGCTGGACGAGCCAGGCCCGCCCGTCCGCGGGGTCGCGGACCTTCTCGACGTGGCCGGACCTCAGGAGCCCGTCGACCTGTCGGCTGACGGTCGAGGGGTCGAGGCAGAAGTCGGCGGCGATCGCGGTGGTGCGCTGCGGACCGAGTCGGCGCAGGGCGCCGAGCAGGGGCACGCCCGCGGGGGTCACGCTGTGGTGCAGTTCGCTGCCGGTACGGATCACCTGCAGCGTCCTCTTGAACAGGATGAACTGGGTGCGCAGGTCCGCCACTGTCGCGGCGCGACGCGTCGCCTCGGCGGGGCCGCCTGTGGCGGTGCTGGTAGGCATCTTTCTCCTGAGCGATGGTCACGTGATGCGTGCGAAGCACCGAGAGCATATACATGCTTGGTACATGCATGCAACTTCGGTCACGCGAAGGCGAGCGTTAGCCTGCTGGCATGGTCGAACTGTCACTCACCAGATCGGTCGATGACCCGAAGCGGTACGAACTGCCCGGCGTGGGGTCGCTGCGGCGCCCCCACTGGTACACGCGCCGCACCCAGGCCCGCACCATCGACGGGCGGGAGTGGACGTTGATGGAGAAGGGCTTCTGGGGCTCGGAGCAGACCGCCACGGACTCGTACGGGACCGCGGTCGGCGTCCACCGTCGCCGGGGCTGGACGGGTCGGGACGGGACCCTCACATGGCAGGGGCGCGCCTATGAGACGCGCACCGCCGGATGGAAACTGCAGACCGAGGTGCGTGGCGAGGGTCGCGTACTGCTCACGGCCCGACCGGGCGCGTGGCGCCCGAAGCGCGTCATGGTCACCCTGGACGAGACCGCGGGGCTGGACGACGGGCTGATCCTCTTCGCGACGTGGCTCGCCCAGACCGAGCAGGAGCGCCGCTCGTCGGCCGCCGCGTCGACCTGACCCACCCGCCACCGGGACGGGAGCTGGTGTGACCGGCTGGCGAGGTCGTCGCTCAGATGGCGGTCATGGTGGTCGTCATGGAGCCGCCTCCAGGGTGAGCAGCATGCGTTTGGCGTCGGGGCCGCCGAGGTAGCCGCCCATCGAGCCGTCCGCTCGGACGACGCGGTGGCACGGCACGACAATCGGCAGCGGGTTGGTGGCGCACGCGGTGCCGACCGCTCGGACGGCTGCGGGGTGGCCGGCGAGCTTGGCGACCGTGCCGTAGCTGGCGGTCTGTCCATAGGCCAGGTCGACGGCCAGGTGATGCAGCACGGTCGCGCGGAACCCGGCCGACAGTCGCCAGTCCAGCGGCACGTCGAACACGCGCCGCTGTCCGGCGAAGTACTCCCCCAGCTCGGTCGCGACCGCGTCCAGACGCGCGGGAGCGCGCAGGATGCGGGGGCTGATGCGGTCCGCGAGCGTCTGCAGGACGGTGTCGTAGTTCTCGTTGGCGTAGGCGACGCGGACCAGGCCGCGCTCCGTGGCCGCCAGCAGCAGCGTCCCGACCGGGGTGTCGATCGTGCGGTACGCGACGTCGAGGACGCCCTCGGCGGCAGCAGCAGCTCCCAGGCGCGCGTGCAGCGCGGCCAGCTGCCCGGCCGCCAGCGGCAGAGCGAGTGTCAACTCCCGGGGCAGGTCGTGGGCCTCGCGGGAAGTGTTCATCGTGGTTCTCCTGTGGTGCCGGAAGCGGTGGCACGGGCTTCGATGGTGCCGAGTTCGGTGGCGGCGGGGTAGGTGCGTCGCAGGGTGGCGACGCCGTCGGCGCCCGCGCGCCGGGCCGCGTCGGTGCTGCCGCCGAGGATGGCGGCTACCTCGCGGTAGGGCAGTCCGGCCAGATAGTGGTACGCGACGGCGAGCTTCTGCTTGGGCGGCAGCTGTGCCATGGCGGCGACCAGATCCAGATCGCGCGCGTCGGCGCGGGGTCCTGCCCCCGTGTCGGGCAGGACGGCGACCGGGATGGCCCGTCGGGCGGCGGCCCGGACGACGTCGATGGCCTTGCGGTGCGCGATCGTGACCAGCCAGGCCTCGACGTTCGCGTCGGTCGGGAGAGCAGGGTAGGCCTTCATCGCCGACAGGAACGTCTCGGACCAGGCGTCGTCCGCATCACCCGCTCCGAGCACCGCGAGACAGACGCGCAGCACCGTGGGCCCGTGATCGGCGACCACCGTCTCGAACGGCCGTTTGTGCATCACATCCTGTAGACGCTGGTCGGACAGGTTTCGTGAGGTCGGTATCGGAGATTTGGGGCGTCAGGCGTTTCGCCGCCGCGCCCGCAGATCCGCGTTGTACCGCTTCAACTCGCTCCACGTGTGGAAAGAAGACCACCTGACGCCCGGCATGACTGGGCATGACTCGGGACGACACGGCATGACTCACCACGAGGCCCCGGGACGGTGCGCACGGCGACGCTGCCGTGCGCACCGTCCCGGGGCGTCGCAGATGAGCTGCTGGGCAGCGCTGGATCGGTCAGATGCCCCTCGGGTCGTCGTCGCCACGCACGATCGGGTCGTTCTCAGCTTCCGGAATGTCCCGCACCCGAGGATCCTCCTGGCGCGTCACGTCGTCGCCCCAGTCGCGGCGGCGAAGACGGGGACGACCCGCCTCAGAGCGCTCATCGACGAGCCTCGAGTGGCCCTGCCCAACTCGTGCGTCGTCCCGCTCCTGTGACGCGTTGTCCGCGTCCCGCTGGTCTGGTGCGAGGTCGCCCGCGTCGCTCACGCGCTGCGGTCCGGCGTCGCCAGAACTCAGGTGCGGCTCGTTAGGGCTGTACGGATCGTGCCGCTTGCCGGTCGCCTCAAAGACGCGGGCCTCCTCACGAAGCCGCGCTTCCTCGCGCAGAGCATCGGCCTGCCGACCGCCCTCGTCGACGTCGAGGTCGCGAACCAACCCTCGGGAGCGCAGGTCCTCGTCATGCCCGGGGTGGTCGTGGTCGCGAAGCCTCTCGCCGTGCTGGATCTCTTCGTCCCGGAGGCCCTTCTTGCCGGGCTGATCGTGCCCATGATGCTCGTCATGCACGTCACCACGGTCGTCGTAGTAACGGTAGAACGACTCCTCCTCGTCCTCGGTCAGGCGCCGTTCGGCGTCGAAGTGGGGGCCGTCCTTCACGTACGCCTTCCGGTGCGGGACGTGGATGTCGCCACCGGAGACGCGCGCGCCGCGCAGCGGCACCAGCGTCTCGTGGTTGCCGAAGAACCCGGTCCGCACGGTCACCCAGGAAGGGCGCCCCGTGCGATCGTCGAGATACACGTGACCGACTTTGCCGATGGCGTCTCCGGACTCGTCGATCACGGTCGCCTGGTACAGGCTGTCCAGGTCCTGCTCCGACATGCGGTCGAACATTCGCTCATCCCCTTCGTCGCGGTTGCCTGGGGCGTCGGCGCGGTCGCTGCACCGGCTTTCCCTGGGTACGTAGTGCCCTCGAACAATAGTGCTAAACGGAGAAACGCTCACAACATGGCCGGTGCGACGACCACAGCACCTGCCGGGCAAAGGAGTCGCCATGTCCTTCGGGCCAAGTCGGGTGCCAAGTCGGGTGCTGCCATGGGCGCTCCGGGCGGTCCGCGCCAACCGGGTGTTCGCGACCGGCTCCGCCGCCCACCGGCGGGTCGCAGAGCTGGCGTTGCGGCCGCGCCCGTACGGGCCGCCGCGGCTCATCCGCCGCGCCGTCACCTTCGAGGTCCGGCGCCGCTTCGGCTGGCCGGTGTACGAGGTGCGCCCCCGCGTAGCCACCCCCCGCGGGCGGGTCGTCTACGTGCACGGCGGCGGCTGGGTCGGAGAGATCACGGCGCTCCACTGGCATCTCGTCGCGCAGATCGCCGCCGAGGTGGGTACGACCGTCACGGTGCCGATCTATCCGCTGGTGCCGTTTGGCACGGCCGGCGAGGTGGTGCCCCGGGTGGCGGAACTCGCGGCACTGACCGCCGAACACCAAGGGGGCCCGGCCTGCCTGGTCGGCGACTCGGCCGGAGGCCAGATCGCGCTGTCCGCCGCGATGGTCGCGCGTGATACGTATCGGGTGCTGGTGCCGCGCACGGTGCTGCTCGCGCCTGGGCTCGACCTGAGCCTGGACAATCCCGAGATCGACGACGTACAGCCGTTCGACCCGTGGCTCGCGGTCGAGGGCGCACGGGTGCTCGCAGACTATTGGCGGGGGGACCTCCCGGTAGACGATCCCCTGGTGAGCCCGCTGTTCGGGGAGTTCTCCGGACTTGGGCCGCTGTCCGTGTTCTGTGGGACGCGCGACATCCTCAATCCCGACGCGCGGACAATGGTCGAGCGAGCCCGCGCCGCAGGCGTCGACGTGAGTTTCCACGAGGCCGAGGGACTCGTCCACGTCTACCCCCTGACGCCGACGCCTGAGGGCCGCCTCGCGCGGCGGCAGATCGTCGAGGACCTCCGCGCCGCGCTGGCCTGAGGCCCGCCCCGGGACGGGCCCGCAGCCGCCGCTCCTCGGAGGAGTCCGGGACGGCGCCGCGCAACGCGACAATCATGAGGACGGGGAAGGTGACACGGGAAAAGCCGCCGGGCGGTGGCTTGCGTGCACCGTCGCGTGGGCCATCACGCCAGGGAGAGAAACAGCTTCTCCATCTGGACGACGTCCATGGGGTCACCCTCCGGATCGGTCATGCATTGGCGCAACCCCAGGGCGATCGTCGCGAACCCGGCGCGGTCGACAGCCTTGGCGACCGCCGCGATCTGCATGACGATGTCCTGGCATTCGCGGCCGTCTTCGATCATGCGGATGATCCCGCCGATCTGCCCTTGGGCGCGCTTCAGCCGCTTGAGCACCGCGTCCATCTCCTGCGTCTCCAGCTGCATGACGAGCCCCTTTCCTGAGGAACCAAGGATACCCCGTACCGTATGGCGCCGACAGCGCCGTCTGCGGATTGGGCGATCCTCGTCCCCGCCGGGACCGCTGGCAGCCGGTTGAGCGCCGTTGCCCGGATCGGGGCTACCTACCCTCTGGTAGAAAGGGTCCGCCCTATGCTGTACTGCATTCATGGAAGGGCTGACCTCCGATGGAGCGCGGTCGCTCAAGCGTCCGCGCCGGGTATGGCCTGAGCCCAAAATTGACCGCCCGAAGGCCCGCGCGCATGGACCATCGGGGGGCCGCCCCGCGGCGCAGTGGCGGGCGCCGGGCTGGTGGACACCCGACCGTTGGACGCCCAACGCCCTCGGCCAGCGGTGGGCGACAACGCAGGCGCCCCGGTCGCGCCGACGCTCTGCCAGCGGCTCCGGCTCCAGCACGACGCCGCCCGAGTGGCCCAGTAGGTCGATGCAACTCGTGGCACGCCTCCTGAGCACCGAGCACAAGCTGATGTCGAACGCCGACGACTTCGCTCGCGCCTACCAGGGCCGCCCTGAGCCCGCTCCCGCGCCCATCCCGCGGTCACTGCGCCTGATCGCCGACATCAGCAACCGGACGGTCCTCGGGCGCACGGTCTACACCCTGGTCCCGCACCGCTATGCCGCGCTGGACGACGGGCACCCGACCGAGGCCACCCTTGCAGCAGGTCCTAGCCCGTGGCACATCGTGTACCTGCACGGGGGCGGATTCGTGAACAGCGTGATCGGCCCGCACTGGGACATCGTGACGCAGCTGATGCGCCACACGGGCGCCACGGTGACCGTCCCGTTGTATCCGTTGGCGCCGACCCACACATACAAGGAGGGCCTGGCGTTCGTCGAGGCGGTCTACCGCGAACTCGCCGCGAGCGCACCACCCGAGCGGATCGTGCTCGCGGGTGATTCCGCCGGTGGCGCGATCGCGATCGTCATCTCCATGAGGATGCGCGACGACGGCGGCCCGCTGCCGGGACGCCTCGTGCTCTTCTCGCCGTGTACGAGCGTCGTCGAGGGCAGCGACGAGGTGGACGAGCTCGAGCGGCTCGACCCGATCCTGGACCGGATCGGCGGCATGCTCGCCGGGACGTGGTGGGCCGGGGAAGACGACCCGGCGACCCCCGAGGTCAGTCCCCTGTTCGGCGACCTGAGCGGGCTCCCGCCGATGCAGATCTTCCAAGGCACCCGCGACATCCTCATGCCCGACGTGAAGCTCTTCGCACGGGGGGTCGAGGAGGCGGGTGGCGACGTGGAGTTGCGTATCTACCCGGGGGCGATCCACGTGTTCGTCGGGGCGACGTTCACCCCGGAGGCACAGGACACGTTCCGCGCGGTCGCCGCGGCCCTCCACGCGAACGCCCCCGCCTACGCCCGACTGCAGCGCGTCGCCACCTCGCACGTCGGCTTGCTGCCCCGGCAGGTGGCGGCCCGAGCGACGGCGGACGGCACGCCGTGGATCCGGCACGGGCGTCGCGTCGCGGAAGCGTGGCAGAGGACGGTCGGCTCGCGCCGTCCGGTCCACCTCGCGGGCCTCTGAGCCTTCTCAAAAGCCGCTGAGCTTCGCGGCGGGCGCGTGCACCGTGACGGATGTCGCTCCGTGCGCCGCGTCGTTCGCCGCCGCAACGCCCCGCCGCGCGACATGCTGGGGGGAGCCGCAGCATCCAGCCGAGGAGGTCCGAGCATGCCCGCACGCAAGGTGATCATCTCTTGCGCCGTCACCGGGTCGATCCACACACCGTCGATGTCGCCCTACCTGCCGGTGACCGCCGATGAGATCGCCGACGCCAGCATCCAGGCCGCAGACGCCGGCGCCGCGATCATCCACCTGCACGCGCGCGACCCCGAAAACGGTCGCCCCTCCCAGGAGCCGGCGCTATTCGAGCCGATCCTCGACAAGATCAAGGCCAACACGGACGCTGTCGTCAACATCACCACCGGAGGCAGCCCGGCGATGACGGTCGAGGAGCGGATGCGCCCGGCGCTTGAGTTCGCGCCCGAGCTGGCCTCGCTCAACATGGGCTCGATGAACTTCGCGATGTTCCCGATGCTGGAGAAGTTCAAGGACTTCGAGTACGACTGGGAGCGGCCCTACCTCGAGGGAAGCAGGGACCTGGTCTTCAAGAACACGTTCAAGGACATCGAGCACATCCTCACCGAGGGCACCGACAACGGGACCAAGTTCGAGTACGAGTGCTACTGCGACGCGCACTTGTACAACCTGCTGCACTTCGTCAAGCGCGGCCTGGCCCCTGGCCCGCTGTTCGTGCAGGCCGTGTTCGGCATCCTCGGCGGTACCGGCAACCACCCCGAGGACGTGTCGCACATGCGGCGCACCTCGGACCGCCTGTTCGGCGACTACGAGTGGTCCGCGCTCGGGGCGGGTCGTGCGCAGATGAAGGTCGCGGCACAAGCCGCCATCCTGGGCGGCCACGTCCGGGTCGGGCTGGAGGACTCCTTGTTCCTCAACCGCGGCGAGCTGTCCCCGTCGTCGGCGGCGCAGGTCACGAAGATCATCAAGATCCTCGACGATCTGGGCCTAGACATCGCGACGCCCAACGAGGCCCGCGAGATCCTCGGCTTGAAGGGTGCGGCCAACGTCGGCTTCTGACGGGCGTACCCTGCGACGGCCATCTCGTGCGACGGCACGGGGTGGCCGTCCTCGTTCACCTCGAAGGTCGTCATCGTCATGAGCTCCAGCCCTCGCGGCGCCGTCACCGGCTACCGTTGCGCCACCTGCGGGGCACGCGTGCCGATCGACACGCTCTACCCGTTCACATGCCCGAGCGCGCCGGCAGGCGACAGCCACCACGTCCTTCATCCGGTCACCGACGGTCCGGTGCCGGAGCTGATCGATGACCCGAACCCGTTCGTGACCTATGGCCCCTCGCTCGCATGGTGGGCGTTCGCCCGCGACCGGGGTATGAGCGAGGAGCAGTGCGTAGCCCTCACGCGTGAGATCGCCGACGGTTTCCACGTCACGCCGTGCGGCCCGCAGGAGCTGCTCTCGTCCGCCCTCGGCGCCCAGGTCTGGGTGAAGAACGAGACCGGCAACGTGGGCGGCAGCCACAAGGCCCGCCACCTGGTCACGATCCTGTTGCACCTGCGCGCCGCCGAGGAGCTCGGCGCAGCGTCCGGGCCGCGCGCGCCGCTCGCGATCGCTTCCTGCGGCAACGCTGCGATTGCCGCGTCGACGCTGGCCAAGGCTGCTGGCTGGCCGATCGATGTGTTCGTGCCGGACACCGCCGCAGATGTGGTCATCGAGACGCTCGAGAGCCTCGGAGCCCACGTCGACACGTGCCCCCGGACGCCGGCCGGCCCGAAGGGAGACCCCGCGGTGCTGACGTTCCGTCAGGCCGTCGCCGACGGCGCCATCCCGTTCAGCGTGCAGGGCCCCGAGAACGGCCTGTGTCTCGACGGTGGCCGCACCATCGGGTGGGAGTTGGCGCAGGTGCTGCCGTCCGGGACGCGCGTGCTGATCCAGGTCGGCGGCGGCGCGTTCGCGGCATGCGTCGGGTGGGGTCTCGGGTCAGGCTTCCGCCTCGACACGGTGCAGACCGAAGGCGGGGCGCCGCTGCAGCGAGCCTGGCAGCGCGTGGGCGACGTGGCCACCGGTGAGTTGGGTGCCCGTTGGGGCGAGTTCATGACGGCGTGGGACAACCCGAGCTCGCTCGCCGACGGGATCCTGGATGACGAGACGTACGACTGGCAGGCCGACATCGAGGTCATGCGGGCCTGCGGTGGGCAGCCGATCGTGGTGTCGGAGCAGGCCGTCGAGGAGGCGTTCGAGCTGGCGGCCTCGACGGGCATCCCGGTGAGTCCGACCGGCTCGGCGGCGCTCGCGGCCCTGCTGCCCGGGGACGATGGCCCGGTGGTGACGCCGGGCGAGCCGGTGGCGATCGTCTTCTCCGGGGTTCAGCGGTGACGGGAGAAGCGTGCGGCGCAGGGTGCCGACCCGTCGGTCGGCGCGCCCGCGCTCGCACGCGTAGCACTCAGGCCGCCCCGCGCACCTCGCGCTCGTATTCCAGCACCGCCGGGAACAGCACGTTGTTCTCCTTGTGGATGTGCTGGTGGAGGTCTCCCTCCATCTCCTCGAGCCCGGAGAGCATCGCCTGGTAGCTGGCGCAGCCGTCCTGCGGCATCGCGTAGCCGCCGGTCGTCTCACGCATCCGGCGCAGGACGTCGCCGGCGACGTCGTGTTCGCTGAGCATCTGCTCGATCGGGCCGGCGAGGCTGAAGCCGCCGAGCCCCTCCGGCTCGCCCTCGGTGAGCTGCAGCACGCCGGGGAACAGGATCCGCTCCTCCTTGGTCAAGTGCGCCGCGAGGTCTTGGGCGAGGAACCGGTAGTCGTCGCGCAACTGCGCCAGCTCGGGGTGGCGCTGCCCGTGGACGTCGGCGACCTTCTCGACCAGCACGCCGAGGCGCGGGAGCTCCCGCCACAGATACGCGTGGTGCTGGTCCACGATGTGCCGCGCCAGGTCGGCCAACGACAGGGACTGCCAGTCCGGGGACGGTCCGCGGTCGGGCAACTCCAGGGCGTCGGCGACCTCGCGGGCGTCGAGCCCGGCGGCGGCGCAGGCGTCGGCGAGGCTGATCTGCCCGCCGCAGCAGTAGTCGAGCCCGAAGTCGTCGAGCACGCGGCTTCGACGCGGGTCCTCGGTCACCAGGTCACCGAGCGAGATGGTGGGCGCGATGGTCATGGTTGTTGCCTTTCGTGCGTCAGCGGGGTGTGGATGTCGCGACGAGCGTCGCGACGGGTGGGATGAGCATCGGTACGGGTGAGAGGCCGGCGCCCACGTCGTGGGCGCTCATCGCGAGCCCTCGCGCCAGGCGAGGGCCGAGGTCGCGCCGAGCGTCGAGAGCAGCACCGCGCGGCTGGCCGACCACGCCTCGTGCAGGGGGCAGCCGTCGTCAGGGCGGCAGGGCCGATCCTCCACGACGCAGTCGCCTGTCGCGGTCGGACCGTCGACGGCCTCGATGATGTCCAGCACGCTCAGCTCGGCGGCGGCGGCGGCCAGGGTGTACCCGCCGGTCGGGCCTGGCACCGAACGGACCCAACCGGCCTTGACCAGAGGCGCCACCACCTGGGCGACGAAGCCACTCGTGGTGCCGAGCGTGTCGGCCAGCTCCGCGGCCTTGAGCCTGCGGTGGCCCTCGGTCACCGCGGGGTCAGCCCGCGCCATGTCGGCCTGCGCGGAATCGGCCAGCGCCGAGACAGCCAGCACGGCTAGCTCGGCCCGGCGCGTAACCTCAAGTCTCACACTAAAAGACTAAAGGATCTGTCTCGCGCCGTCCAGTCCGACCGTCCACGGAGATGCGTGATGCATCATCCATCCAGGTATCGTCGGAGGAACTTTGCCGCAGAAAGGCCCCGCGCTGGTGACCGACGCATCCGTTTCCCCGTGGCTCACCGATGAGCAGCAACGCGTCTGGCGACAATGGTTGGATGTCGCCGCGCGACTGCCCGCCGCGCTCGGGCGCCAGCTGCAGCAGGGCAGCGCCCTGTCGCTACCCGACTTCGCGGTCCTGGTCTCCCTGAGCGAGGCGCCGGGCGAGCAGCTGCGGGTCGCCGCGCTCGCCGACGACCTGCGATGGGAACCCAGCCGCCTCTCGCACCACCTCGGCCGCATGGAGCGCAGAGGCCTCATCCGTCGCGCCGAATGCCTCGAGGACGGCCGTGGCGCCGTGGTCGTCCTCCTGCCGGCTGGCCGCGCGGGCGTCGAGGAGGCCGCGCCAGGGCACGCCCGCCTCGTGAGCGCGCTCCTCTTCGACGGATTCGGCGAAGACCGCCTGCGCGCGCTCGACACGATCACACGCTCGGTGCTGGATCGTCTCGAGCGACACGACGCGACGGACCGTTGAGACGCGGAATCCAGCGTGGCTCTAGGCTATCCGCATGAAAATCGCGGTGGCGGGGCTGGGTTACGTCGGGCTGGCCAACGCAGTTCTCCTCGCCCAACACCACGACGTGATCGGGCTCGACCTGGACCCGGCCCGCGTGGAACTCGTCAACGCCCGGCGCAGCCCCATCGTGGACGCCGAGCTGGAGGAGTTTTTCGCGACCAAAGAGCTGCGCCTGCGGGCCACGACCGATCCCGACGAGACGTACGCCGGGGCCGACTACGTGATCGTGGCGACCCCGACGAACTACGACGAGGGGCTCAACTTCTTCGACACCAGCAGCGTCGACGCGGTCCTGGCGCAGGTCGAGCGGATCGACTCGCGCGCCATCGCGGTCATCAAGTCGACGATCCCGGTCGGGTTCACTCGAGGCGCGCGGGAGCGCTATCCGGGGTTACGGATCATGTTCAGCCCCGAGTTCCTCCGCGAGGGCACGGCGTTGCATGACAACCTCCACCCGAGCAGGATCATCGTCGGCGGTCAAGGCCCTGAGGCCGAAAAACTTGCGACCCTGTTCCGGGAGGGATCGCTGGATCCCGGCACCCCCGTGCTTCTGACCGGCTCCACCGAAGCCGAGGCCATCAAGTTGTTCGCGAACACGTACCTGGCCATGCGGGTCTCGTACTTCAACGAACTCGACTCCTACGCGGCCACGCTTGGGCTCGAGACCCGGCAGATCATCGCCGGGGTCAGCCTCGACCCCCGCATCGGCGACCACTACAACAACCCATCGTTCGGCTATGGCGGCTACTGCCTGCCCAAGGACACCAAACAGCTGCTCGCCAACTACGACCAGGTGCCGCAGACCCTCATCCGGGCGATCGTCGATTCCAACAGGACCCGCAAGGACTTCGTCGCCACCGACATCCTCGCCCGCGACCCCCGGGTGGTCGGCATCTTCCGGCTCGCCATGAAGACCGGATCGGACAACTTCCGGTCCTCCTCCATCCAGGGGATCATGAAGCGGATCAAGGCCAGAGGGGTTCCGGTGATCGTGTACGAACCCACGCTCGCCGAGGACACGTTCTTCCATTCCGAGGTGGTCCGCGACCTCGACGACTTCAAGGCCCGCGCCGACCTGATCATCGCCAATCGCCGCACCGACGAACTGACCGACGTCGCCGCCAAGGTCTACACCCGCGACCTCTTCGGCAGCGACTGAGCCCCTCGCCGCCCCCAGCGAGCCTGGACGGGTACCCTTCCCGGGGGTATTTTTACGCCAGGAGTAGAGAAATGGCAGGAGGCGGGTATGTGCTCGTACTGCGGTTGCGACTCGATCGAGTGCATCGGGCGATTCATGGACGAGCACGTGGACCTCATCAACCGGACGGGGCAACTGCGGCGCGCCTGTGCTGCAGCCGACCCGCAGGGCGTCGTGGCGGCCGCCACCGCCGTGGACGAGCTGCTGGGCCCACACTCCCGCGCCGAAGAGGCCGGCTTGTTCGCGGTGCTGGCCGAGGACGAAGAGTTCGCTGAGCACATCGAGAGCCTGTGCCAAGACCATCGCGATCTCGACCGGCTGCTGGCACTGATCTCGAGCGGCGCGCACGAGAACTTCGGCGCCTTTGAGCACGCGATGCATCGGCACTTGGACCGCGAGGACAACGGCCTGTTCCCCGCGGCGGCCATCCGCCTCGCCGGGCCCGAATGGGAACGCGTGCACGACCTCACGCCGTCGGCCTGAACCGGGCGCTCAGGGCAGCTCCTCGGCGTCCGCCCGCCCCGACAAGCTGAGCAGCAGCGCGGCGCCCACCACCAGCGCCGCACCGAGCAGAGCCAACGACGAAAGACGCTCCCCGAACAGTGCTGCCGCGAGCCCGGCCGCCACAACCGGCTCCAAAGACGCGATCACGCTCGCGCGGGTCGCCGGGAGGTGGCGCAGGCCGGCGGCGTGCGCGGTGTACGCGAGGTACGTGCACAGCACCCCGATCGCGACCAAGTTCGCCCAGGTCCCCGGCGAGTGGCGCGTCAGACCGGCGAGGCCCGGGCCGTCACCGGCCGCCAGGAACGGCAGGAGACACAGCGCGCCGACCGGCATCATCACCGCGAACAGGCCGGCCGGAGCGTACCGCGGGTAGTAGCGCCGCCCGAACAGGTAGTAGAGCGCGTACGTGAACCCGGACGTCACGCCCGCCGCGAGGGCGAGCGGCGTCGGGTGCACCCCCTGACCGCCACCGAGGCTGATCAGCGCGATCCCCCCGACCGACGCGGCGACACCCGCGATCTCCAGGCGGCCGAGCCGCTCGCGCAACACCGCCCAGCCGAGCACCGCCACGAACGCGGGGGCCGTGTAGAGCAGGACGCTCGCCAGGCTGGCGCCGCCCTCCCGGACCGCCACCTGATAGCTGCCATAGAAGATGCTGACCCCGACCAGCCCGAACGCCACCGTCACGGCGAGGTCGCGCCCCCGCGGCAGCCGAGCCCGGACCCAGACCGCCTGCGTCCCGAACAGGACCGCCCCGATGACCGCCCGCCAGAACCCGACCTCCAGCGCGCTCGCGCCCTCCCGTTGCGCCTGGGTGCCGAAGATCCCAAGGAGCCCCCACAGCACCGCTGCGGCCAGCACGAACGCGGGCGCGAACCGGACGCCGGCCGCCGCTGTCACCGCAGGGCGGGGCGTCGGAGTCACCGTCGCAGGGTAGCTCGCACCCGTACCCACGTCCCCGCGCTCCGCTAGCCCCGCGCGTACCGGGTTGCCCCGCCCGCACCGCATACCGTAGGAACAACCTCATGACTCTGCGCCTGTTCCACAACCCCCGCTGCT
>JBDTWM010000043.1:0-20239 GCA_040006675.1 Dermatophilaceae bacterium
CGGCCTCGTCGGGCTCGTCGTCTGGCTCGTCGACGCCGGAGGGGTCGGCCACGCCACCACCGCCCGGCACGGCCATCCCGCGCCGCACCGCTGCGCCGACGTCACCGACTCTGCCCCCGGCGGAAACGGGCGCGGGATCGATCGCCACGAGTCCCACGAAGACTCCGACGAGAACCCCGATCAGGACCCCCACGAAGCCCACCACGGAGACTCCGACGAAGGCATCCACCGGCACGTCTCCCACCGAACAGAGTCGGACCACATCTCCGACGAAGCGGCCTGGGTCCGACAGGGCTTCGCAGGATGCACCCGGGACGCCGACAGCGCCTTCCGCGACGAACTCACCCGCCAGGACGCCGAGTGCGACGGCCCCCGGCAACGCACGACCCGACGTACCGAGCCGACCTGCCGGCCCGACCCAGCGCGCAACGACGGCCTCCACGTCCCCGCCTGGGGATGCCACGCCGTCGCGGAATGACGCGCCGAGCGCGAGCCATGAGCCGTCCAGCGCGGCCAACAGCGCGCAGCCCTCATTCCGGCAACCGTCATCCCAGGGGTCCACGTCCCCGGAGTCCACATCTCCGGGGTCCTCATCACGAGGGTCCTCATCCCGGGAGCCGTCGTCCCAGCCACCACCATCCCGGACGGGTGCGGCCGGTGAGACCGGTGAGACATCATCCTCGTCGGCCACGTCGAGCCGTCGGTCCACGCCATCCGGCACATCTCCGGAGTCGACGGAGGAGCGACCCGCGCAGGAGCAGGCGCCGGATCGGACCGGCCAGCGGCGGGTCCCCGCGGCGCCTGTCGCGTCACGCCCCGCGCCGGCGCTCGCCACGGACCACGCGCCGCGGGCCACGCTGGACCCCATCGCGCTGCCGACTCCGAAGTGGGCGAGCGGCGTGAGCGCGGTCGTGAACGACGCGGCCGGAGTGGCTCGTCAAACGCCCGCCGGCCGCGCACCGGCCGTCCTCGGGGTCACCTTGGCGGGCCGTGACCTGACGGAGATCGCGGCCGCCAACCCGTTGTGGGGCGCGCTGCGCTCCTCGGCCGCCCAGGTCGTGATCTCGATTCCGCTGACCGTCGGTGGGACGACGGTCGACCGTCTGGCGGCCGGACACGACGCCGCCCGGTGGCGAACCCTCGCCTCCAGCCTGTCCGGCGTCGGGAAGGCGCCGGCGGTGGTCCGCCTGACGCCACCGGCGGACTCCGATGCCGCTCGGGCCCGGGAGGCGCTCGAACGCGTCGCCGCGACCCTGAAGGGGGCGAACCCCGGCGTGCTCGTCGAGTGGGTGGCGCCCCTCGGGACGCGTCCAGACCAGGGGTCCACGCCACCGCAGGGCGTCGATCTGGTCGGCGTGACGCTGCCGACGGACGGGCGGTGGCCGCAGACCGTCAATGGTGAGGGCGGGCTATCCGACTGGTCGGACTGGGCCGCTGGTCAGGGCAAGCGACTGGCGGTCACATGGTCGATCGGTGCCGACACGTCGGCCGACACCGTGCGGAGCGTGCGGGCCTGGCTCGACGTCTCCTCTCGAGCCCAGCGCATCGGCGTCGAGACCGTGCGGATCGCACCCGACGCCGACACCGCGGCCGTCGCGGCGTACCGGGCCGCCTGGTAGACCGCCGCGGGGAGCGAGGCGCGCCCCGCTCCCCGCGGCGGTCCTCACCAGTGCGAGCCCGGCTCTCCCGGCTGAGGCCGGTGTGCGCGCAGGTAGGACCCCACCACGGCCGCGCCCAAGTCATCCAGGTCAGGGGACACGACGCGTCCGTCGACTCGGCGGGCCATCGCGGCCACGAAGCGTTCCAGCCCCGGATCGTCGCCGAGCCGGAAAAAGGTGACCTGCGTGCCGAGCCGACGCAGCTCGTCCAGCGCGTGCACGCTCAGCTCGAGGGTCTCCGGGCGCGGTGGGTAGAAGAACTGCGCGTCGCCGTCCGGGCCGAGATGCGCGGTCGGTTCGCCGTCCGTCACGACGAGCAGCACTGGCTGCATCCCCCGGAACGTGCGGAAGTGACGGGCCGCCAGCAGCAGCCCATGGTGCAGGTTCGTGCCCTGGTCGTAGCGCGGTTCAAGGCCGACGAGTTCGTCAACGTCCGTCTCGCGGGCGTATCGGCCGAACGTCACCAGCTGCAGGCGGTCACCGCGGAACCTGCTCGCCACCAGGTGGTGCAGCGTCAACGCGGTGCGCTTCATCGGGACCCACCGCCCCTCGAACGCCATCGAGAACGAGACGTCGACGAGCAGGCTCACGGCCGCGGCCGTCCGGGCTTCGGTCTCGGCGACCTCGACATCGTCGATCGCGAGCCGCACCCCGTCGCGCGAGTCGCGGCCCTCGGCGGCGCTGCGGCTGATCGCGTTGCCGACCGTGCGGGTGACGTCCCACGGCTCGCTGTCGCCGAACTGCCATGGGCGGCTCGACCCCGTCAGCTCCCCCGCTGCCCCGGCGAGCCGGCTGTCGCGGCGGCCGGAGCGATCCGACAGCCGTTGCGCCGCGTCCTTCAGCAGGTCCTTGCCGAGCCGCCGCATGGCCGCGGGCGACAGGCGCCACGTCCCGTCACTGCGACGCTGCAGGTACCCGGTGTCGCGCAGCTCCCGTTCGAGGGCGGCGAGCGTACGGGCGGCCACGATCGCATCGGCGTCGAGGTGGCGTCCGAGCATCTCCAGGTCGACGTCGTCCAGGCTTGCGCCGGCGTACGACTGGGACATCTGCTCGCTCAGTTCGTCGAGCTCTCCCATCTCCTGCAAGACCGCGACGCCCTCGCCCAGCCCCAGCCCCTCCTGGCCTTCGAACCGCGACGCCGACGACCAGTCTTCTCCGGGCCGCAGCGAGCGCAACGAGGCGTCGATCCGCTCCAGGTGCTGGGACAGCTCCGGGGATCCGAACGCCTGCTGGGTGAGTTCGGACAGCTCTGCACGCTGCTCCGGCGTCATCGAGTTCCACATGCGCTGCGCAGCGGCGGATCGACGGGCCAACGCGTCGATGAGTTCGTCGACGTTGCTCGGGTTTTCAGGGAAGAAGTCGCCGTGCTTGCCCATGAAATCGGCGAAGCGATCCGCGACGTCCTCTCCCCGCGCGTGAGCGTCGAGTAGGTCGCCGAGGTCCTTGACCATGTCGGTGACCCGTCGGCGATCCTCTGCGCTCGCCCCCTGCAGTGACTGCTTCATGCCGGCGAACCGCTGCTCCAGCATCTCCGCGCCGAGCGCCTGGCGGATCTCCTCGTACGCCTCCCGGGCCTCGGTGCTCCGCCAGGGGTAGTCGGCGAGCTCGCCCACCGCCGCAGCCGTCGATGACGACAGGTTGGCCAGGCGCATCTCCGCGAACCGCGCGTCGTCGTCGAGATCCCGCGCCAGCTGCTTGCGTTCGGCCAGGACGGCGCGGTCCAGGAGTTCGCGCACCTGGTGCAGCGTGCCGTCGAGCCGGTGCCGGGCGCTCAGCTCGCGCCGCCGTCGCGCCACCCGGCCCGCCAAGTCGTCGAGGCCAGGGTGGTCTTTCGCACCCCGGCGCAGGTACTCGCGGAGCGCCCGGTCGGGAGAGGCCCCGGCCATCACGTCCTCGCCGATCGCGGCCAGCGCGTCAGCGAGGTCGACCGGGGGCGCCAGCGGGTCCGGCCCCTCGTGGTACCGCCCGTACCGTGCCGTCGACGCCGTCGACGCCGTCGGCCCCGCCGGGTCGCGCTCGGGCGGTCCGGAGGGGCGACCGAACGCCGTCATCGCCCGTACACCGCTGTGCCGCCTTGAAGGTCCTTGGCGATTCGCCGTGCGAGGAACAGCCCCTCCAAACCCAGCTCGATCGCGCTCGCGCGCTGCCCGGGCCCGCGGGCGTCAAGACGCTCGGCGATCGCGTCGTAGAGGCCGTCGTGCGAGTCGACCGCGAGAGGAGGCAGGGAGGCGAGCAGCTCGTCGGCCGTGATGTGCGCGCCGGTCGTGACCTGCTCGCCGGCGTCGAACGCGGCTACGAGCGGGCTCAGGTCCAGCCCCGCGAAGCGCTGGCGGGCGGTCTCGGCGATCGAGGTCCGCAGGAGGTGTTCGAGAATCGCGCGGCCCCGGCCCTCCTCGCCTGACTCGAACTCGACTTTGCCGCCGAGCACGTCGACGGCCGAGTCCAGGTCGACGACCCGCGCGACCGGATCGGCCTCGCCGCGCACGGCCCCTCGGCGCAACGCTGCAGCGGCCACCGTCTCGGCACCGGCGATCGAGAACCGCGCCGACACCCCGGAGCGATGGTCGACCGACGGGGAGGCGCGCAGCCCCCGGGTGAAGCGGGCCAGGATCTCCAACAGCGCGTCCGGGACGGAGGCGACGAGGTGGGCCTCCTGCCGGATCACCGCGATCTCGTCGGCGAGCTCGACGGGGTAGTGCGTGCGGATCTCCGCGCCGAAGCGGTCCTTCAGCGGGGTGATGATCCGGCCCCGGTTGGTGTAGTCCTCTGGGTTTGCGCTGGCGACCACCAATACATCGAGCGGGAGCCGCAGCACGTAGCCGCGGATCTGGATGTCCCGCTCCTCCATGACGTTGAGCATCGCCACCTGAATGCGCTCGGCCAGATCGGGGAGTTCGTTGATGGCGACGATCCCTCGGTGACTGCGCGGGATGAGTCCGAAGTGAATCGTCTCCGGGTCGCCGAGACGGCGTCCCTCGGCCACCCTCATGGGGTCGACGTCGCCGATGAGGTCGCCGACGGACGTATCCGGCGTGGCGAGCTTCTCGGCGTAACGCTCCGACCGGTGTCGCCACACCACGGGCAGGTCATCGCCCAATTCTCTTGCACGCCTTATTGACTCGCTTGATACAGGCTCGTACGGGTGTTCGTTCAGTTCGGAACCCTCGAGCACCGGTGTCCACTCGTCGAGGAGTCCGACGAGGCTGCGCAGCAGGCGTGTCTTGCCCTGCCCCCGCTCCCCGAGGAGGACCACGTCGTGCCCCGCCAGGAGCGCGCGCTCCAACTGTGGGATCACGGTGGTCGAGAAACCGTGCAGGCCGGGCCACGGATCGCGACCCTCGGCCAGCGCGGCGAGCAGGTTGTCGCGGATCTCCTCACGAAGCGGCTTGGCCACGTGGCCGCTCGCGCGCAGGGCGCCGACGGTCGTCATGGCAGCCCGCTCCGGTGACAGGGAGTTCGTCATAGCACCATCGTTCGGTGACGGCGGGCGGGACGCAAGCCCCGGACCGTTTTTCCTACCGACGAGGCCGCGCGTGGCCCAACCCGCACCGAGGAGCCGGTCGGGATCACACGCGGCCGGGCAGACCTTTGGCGTCCAGCGCGGCGATGAACGCGGTACGCCGCTTGTACGTCTCACGCAGCTCGCGCACGTAGGCCTCGAAGTCCGCGACCTCACCGGCGGCCTCGAACAGGCCGCCGATATCCACCAGGTTCGCGGCCACCCGGCGGTAACTGCGGGAATCGGCGTACGCCAGCGAGGGCTCCAATTCCTTCAGGTAGAGGTCGGCCGCGCGGCGCGGGTACGTGCCGCGGCTCGCCTTCGCCAACGCCAGGCCCTGGTATCCCACCCCGTATTCCTTGGCCGCCGCCCACGCCCCCTCCAGGTCCGCTTCGCCCAGCGCGATGTCGATCAGCACGTCGGCGCCCCCCGAGGTTTCGCGCCCCGACGCATCGCCCTGGGCCGACGCGCCGGATTGCTCGGCCGCGGTCCGCGCAAACGTCAGCGCCCACCGCCGCTGCTCGTCCCGGCAGCCCAGCGGGTCGGCGACCTGCAGCAGCTCCTCGTACGTGACGTGAGAGGGGTGGGCCTCGAACTGGCGGCGCATGAGCGCCAACGCCTCGTCGGTCCGGCCGAGGTCGGTGTAGACGCGCGCCACCCGGGTGACACCGAGCCAGAACTCGTTGCCGATCCCGCTGGCCACCCGGCCGGCCTCGACCGCCTTCTCGATCCAGGTGAGAGCCTCCTCGTGGCGACCCGCCGACTCCAGACGGTCAACGATGCCCGCGTACCGGGGTGTGCCGTCGTACGCGCCGACGCGCAGCACCTCGACGGCCCGGTCGATGTCCCCGTCGTGATCGGCGAGTTCGAGCTGCATCTGGTACAGCTCGTGATCGCTCAGCCCCTCTGGGCGGTCGATGACGTACCGCTCGATGTGGTCGCGGTAGGCGGCCAGACCCGCCGGGGCGAGCCCGTCGATGAAGTCGCGCAACCGCACCTCCGGCCACCCAGGCGACTCGGCCCGGAAGGTGGCCAGCCACGCGCCGAGGCGTTCCCCGCCGGGCCGACCCTGGCGGTGCGCGCGCACATAGAGGTCGAACGCTCGCTGGCACGTCGACCCGAGAACACCGCCGGAGTCGTCGGCCTGCAAGGTCAGGGCCCGCAATCGGGTGACGGCTCGACGCAACGCGGGGCGCGCCGACATCTCGCCGCCCGCGTCGACGTGTCGCTCCAGCTCGTCGATCATCAGCTCGGCGTCGCGGGCGACCTGGAAGCTGCGCGGGTAGTCGATGAAGCCCCGCGCCGCGAGGGTGTCGCGCACTGCCGCCACAAGTTCGTCCGCGACCGTGCCTTCGTCGCCCACCGCGACCGCCGCGCGCATCTCCAGCATGCGCGTCGCGGACTCGCTGTGCCCGGCCACCTCCAGGACCAGCGCGCGCAGCATGTCCACGTCCAGGGTGGCGAGCCATCGCTCCACGGGGGTGCCGGCCTCATGACGCGCCAGCGTGACCACCCCCTGGCGGTCCAGCACTGTGAGCCCGACCGCCACCAGGTGCGGGCAGAAGACGCCCCTGGCGGACTCCATGCAGGTGCAGCTGCCGCCCACACCCTCAGGGCCCCAGGTCAGGGTCACCAGGTATCGGCGCCGGGTCTGCACGGTGGCGCTCGCCTCCCCGTGGGTGACGCGCAGCGCCTGCACGCCGGCCATCGCCTCTTCGCCTCGGGCGAAACCTCGTTCGCCCGCCCGGGCGAGGATCGCACGCTCGGACAGCACGCCGTCGATCGTCGTGGCCATAGAAGGCAGTCTCCCTGCTGGTCGCGCGGTTGGGGGCCGACGGTCAGGAGCCGTTCAGCCGGGTCAGACCCTTGCGGAGTTGCCGGGCCGCCTGAGCGATGCGTTGCTCGTTCTCGATCAGCGCGAAGCGCACGTACTCATCGCCGTCCGGCCCGAACCCCACTCCTGGCGACGTGGCGACGTCGCAGTCGGTGACCAGGAGCTTGGCGAACTCGATCGAGCCCATGTCTCGGTACTGCTCCGGGATGCGCGCCCAGGCAAACATGGTGCCTTTGGGGGCGGGCAGCGGCCACCCGGCGCGGTTGAGGCCCTCGACCAGGGCGTTGCGGCGCCGCTCATAGATCGCGTTGACCCTGCTCGGGTAGTCGGTCGCCTCGTTCAGGGTCACGGTCGCCGCGATCTGGATCGGCTGGAAGGTGCCGTAGTCCAGGTAGCTCTTGAGCTTGGCCAGGGCGCCGACGACCTCGGCGTTGCCGACCAGGAACGCCATTCGCCAGCCGGCCATCGAGTACGACTTCGTCATCGAATAAAGCTCGACCGCACAGTCTTTCGCGCCTTCGCACTGCAGGATCGAGGGCGGCTGCCAGCCGTCGAAGGCGATGTCGGCGTACGCGAAGTCGTGCACGAGGACCACCTCCCGCTCGCGGGCCCAGTCGACGAGCCGCTGCAGGTCGGGCAGCTCGATCGTGGTGGTCGTCGGGTTGTGCGGGAACGACAGGGCCACCACGCGAGGCTTCGGCCAGCCGAAGTCCCACTCGGCCATCACGTTGTCGACGTAGTCCGCGCCGTCGCCGCGGTGTCCGAGCGAGACCTGACGGGTGTCGGCGCCGGCGAAGTACGGCCCCCAGATGTGGATCGGGTAGGACGGCGACGGCACGATCGCCGCGTCGCCGGGCTGCAGCAGCACCCACATGAGGTGGCTGAAGCCCTCCTTGGCGCCGATCGTCGTGACCACCTCGGTGTCGGGATCGAGCAGGACGCCGAAGCGACGCTCGTAGAGGCGCGCGACGGCGAGACGCAGATTGGGGATTCCCCGCGAGGAGGAGTACCGGTGGTTGCGAGCGTTGTAGGCCGCCTCGGCGAGCTTGTCCACCGCGATCTGCGGCGAGGGCAGATCCGGGTTGCCGAAGCCGAGGTCGATCACGTCGCGTCCGGCGCGGCGCGCCTCGACCTTCAGCGAGTCGATGATCGTGAAGACGTATGGCGGCAATCCCATGATGCGACGGAACTCCATGGCCCGAGCGTATGCCGTCGATCGCGGTGGCTCGCCAACGCCAGGGCGAACACCCGACGCATCCCGTACGCTCCCTGCCATGTCTTCGGGCAACCAGGCCAGTGCGACGCCGAGGCCGACAACGCCGAACGGACCGACCACCGTCCTCGACGGGTGCGCGGTCGTCACGATGGATTCTCAGGCGCGGGAGTTCCGACAGGGGTACGTGGTGCTGCGCGGGGGCGTGATCGAGGCGGTGGGCGCCGGACCGGCCCCGGACACCGCGGACCTGCACGGCGCCGAGCGCGTCGACGCCCGCGGGTGCCTGGCGACGCCGGGGCTCGTGAACGCGCACCACCACCTCTACCAGTGGGTGACGCGCGGCCAGGCCGCCGACGCCGGACTCTTCGAATGGTTGACGACCCTCTATCCCGTGTGGGGCGGGATCGACGAAGACTCGGTGCACGCCGCCGCCGCCGCCGGGCTGACGTGGCTGGCGCGCACCGGGTGCACGACGTCGATGGACCACCACTACGTCTTCCCGCGCGACGGCGGCGACGTGCTCGGCGCCGAGATCGAGGCGGCCCGCCGGGTGGGGGTGCGTTTCCTTGCCACCCGAGGCTCTATGGACCTCGGCCGCTCCCAGGGTGGGCTCCCACCGGACCACGTGGTCGAAGAGATCGGCGACATTCTCACCGCGTCGGCAGCGGCGATCGAGCGCTGGCATGACCCGGCCGACGATGCGATGCTGCGCATCGGCGTGGCACCCTGCTCACCGTTCACGGTCACCGGCGACCTGCTGCGGGAGGCCGCGACCCTGGCCCGCGCGCACGGCGTCCGGCTGCACACGCACCTGGCCGAGACCAAGGATGAACAGGACTATTGCGCCGAGCATTTCGGGCGCAGGCCGGTGGAGTATCTGGAGGACCTCGGCTGGTCCGGGGACGACGTGTGGTTCGCGCACGGCATCCACTTCGACGACGCGGACATCGCCAGGCTGTCGGCGGCGGGGTCGGGCGTCGCCCACTGCCCGACGTCCAACGCCAGACTCGGCGCGGGGATCTGCCGCCTGACGGACCTTCGAGCGGCGGGAGTCCCGGTCGGCCTCGGCGTCGACGGCGCGGCGAGCAATGAGGGCACATCCATGATCGAAGAGACCAAGCACGCCCTGTTGTTCGCCCGCGCCCGCGGCGGCCCCCTGGAGCTCACGGTGCGTGAGGCCCTGGAGACCGCCACGATCGGCGGCGCGCGCGTGCTCGGGTGGGAGGACCGCATCGGCTCCCTGGAGGTCGGCAAAAACGCCGACGTGGCGCTCTGGCGGATGGACACCATCGCGCACGCCGACATCGTCGACCCGGTCGCGGCCCTGGTGCTGGGCGCGGCCCCGCCGCTGGAGCGGCTCTACGTCGCAGGTCGCACGATCGTGGAGCGGGACCTGGTGCTGACCATCGACGAGGCTGAGGCGACCGCCGCCGCCCGCCGGGCCCATGACACGCTGCTGCGTCGCGCCGGGCTCACGGCCTAGGGGCGGCGCGGGGCGCGGCAGCCGTGAAACCGCGAAGAGCAGACTGGAGGGCATGACAACCTTCCGCGACGGGACGGGCGCTGCCGTGCCGCTGCCGGCGCCACCGCGGCGCGTCGTGAGCCTGGTCCCCTCGTTGACCGAGGCGCTCGCGGCGAGCCTGCCCATGAGCGCGCTGGTGGGAGCGACGGACTGGTGCACTCATCCCGCCGGGCTGACGGTGCCGCGGTTCGGCGGCACCAAGAACCCGGACGTCGCTCGCATCGTCGAAGCGACGCCGGATCTCGTCGTCGCCAACGAGGAGGAGAACAAGCCCGAACACGTGGCGGCGTTGCGGGCCGCGGGGGTGCCCGTGTGGGTCACCGACATCCGCACCGTCGCGGGGGCGCTGACCGAGATCGGGGCGCTGCTGGACGCCCTGGCGGCACCCGAACGCGGCTGGCTCGCGGAGGCGGAGCGGTACTGGGCGGCGGCCGGGCCGGTGGTCTCCGGCCGCACGGTGGATGCGGTCATCCCCATCTGGCGCAGGCCCTGGATGTTCGTGGGGCCCGACACGTACGCCGGTGACGTGCTCGCCCGGCTCGGAGTGCGCAACGTTCTGGGGTCCTCGCCGGACGCCGGCGAGGGCGGGCTCCGCGTGGGAGACCTGGATGCAACGGAGCGCTACCCCCGTCGGGAGCTGACCGGGCTGCCGCCGTACGACCTGGTGGTCCTGCCCGACGAGCCCTATCGGTTCACGGCGCACGACGGGCCGGAGGCGTTCGCGCCGACACCCTGCGCGCTGGTCGACGGGCGGTCGCTGACCTGGTACGGGCCCGCGATGATCGACGCCCCGCGCGTCGTGGCGGGCGCCCTCCACGGAGCCCTCGCGCAGTGATCAGCGGACGGCTGTCCGCGGCTAGGACGCACCCGCACGCACGTGCCACGCCCACAGCGCCCATCCGGTCAGGCCGAGGATCAGGCTGGCGGCGGCGAGCTCGAGCAGCGAGGACGTCACGAGGGGCGCGACCGCACCGGCGAGGATCGCGTTGAAGACGAAGCTGACGGACATCCCGAACGACGCGCCGGTGCCTCGGCGTTCCGGGTGCATGTCAAGGAACGTGAGCTGCATGATCGGGTACGTCGCCGCCACTCCGATCGTCAGCGCGCACGGGCCGACGACAGCCCACGGCAGCAGCGGCAGGTGCGCCCCGCCGACCCCGTCGATCGCCCCGGCGAGCGAGACGTTGAGCAGTCCGCCGAGGCAGGCCATCGCCATGCCGTAGGTCGCCATCCGCTGGGGCGCCACGATCCCCGCCGTACGGGCTGTGAGCCACGACCCGAAGATCAGCCCCCCGATCATCGGGACGAAGAAGATCCAGAAGTCCCGTTCGCCCTTGCCCAGCAGGTCGACGACGAAGATGGGCGCCGAGGCGATGTACAGGAACTGGGCGCCGAACATGAACGCCGTCGCCACCGCGACCCGCGCGAAGGGTCCGTCAGTGGCCACGATCTGCATACTGCGCATGAGTTCGCGCATCCGCAGAGGCGTGCGTCGCTCGGGAGGCAGGGTCTCGGGCAGGACGACGAGGGTGCCCACCCCGATGAGCAGGCCGAATGCCACGAGGAACCAGAAGATCACCGGCCACGGGCCGAACCCGAGCAGATAGCCGCCGATGACCGGGGCGATCGCCGGCGCCAGCCCGAAGATCATCGCGACCTGCGCCATGAGCCGTTGCGCGTACGCGCCGTGGAAAAGATCCCGGATCACGGTCCGGCTGACGATCTGTCCCGCGCCGGCGGACATGCCCTGCAGGACCCGGAAGGCGAGCAGCACCGGAAGGTTGGGCGCCAGCGCCGCGCCGGCCGACGCGAGGGTGAACATCGCGATACCTGCGAGCATCACCGGTTTGCGGCCCAGGGCGTCCGAGAGCGGCCCGTGGAAGACGGTCATGACGGCGAAGCTCGCCAGATACACGCTTGTGACCTGCTGCATCGCCGTGGAGTCGACCGCGAACTGGACTCCCATCGACTCAAAGGCGGGGAAGACCGTGTCGATCGAGAACGGCCCGAACATCGACAGGGCGGCGAGCAGCAGCGTCAGACCCAGCCCGGCGCGCGCCGGGGCCGTCATAGGGCGTGCCGCAGGATCGCGGCCAGTTCGTCGTCCTCCAGGTCGATGGGGTTGGCCTTCATGCTGCTTGCCTCGCGGGACTGGGCGATCACCTCGGGGAAGTGGGCGGTGCTCATCCCGTACGAGGAGAGCCCGGGCACACCGACCGCTTCGCGCAGGTCGGCCAGCCACGCCGCCGCCACCTCCGGCATGGCGGCCTCGTCGCCGCTGAGAAGCGAAGCCACCTCGGCGATCCTGGCGATCACGGGGTGGCCGGGGTCGCGCCGACGCGCGGCGGACAGGTTCACCGCCATCGAGGCGCCGAGCAGCGCGCCGCAGACGGCGCCGTGGGGAGCGTCGTACCGGGCGCCGATGACCGCCGCGAAGCCATGCACCGCCCCCAGGCCGGAGTTCGCCAGGCAGAGGCCGCCGAGCAGGCTCGTCAGGGCGAGATCCTCACGCCGCAGCCCGGTGTCCGCATCCTCACCGGCGAGCCCGTCTGCGACGGCGTCGCGCAGGGAGCGGGCGGAACGCCGGATGCCCTCCCGGGCCAGGGCGTCGGTCAACGGATTGGCCCGTGCCGACAAGAACGGCTCGACGACCTGAGACAGCGCGTCCGACCCGGCGGCGGCGATGACCGAGCGCGGCAGGGGCGCCAGCAGGTCGGGGTCGACCACGGCGACGCGAGGCAACATGAGGGGGCTGCGCAGGCTGGCCTTGACAGCTCCGGTGGGTCCGACAGCGGACAGGACGGAGTTTTTAGTGACCTCCGAGCCGGTCCCCGCGGTGGTCGGCACGGCGATGCACGGCAGTGACGGCGTGCGCAGTGGCCGCCCGGCGCCGACGACCTCCAGATGCTCCATCGGGTCGGTGCCGGAGGCGGCGAGCGCCGCGAGCGCCTTGGCGACGTCGATGGCGCTGCCCCCGCCGAAACCGAGCACCCCGTCGCAGCCTGTGTCGCGGACCGCGCGAACCCCGTCCCGGATCAACTGCACGGACGGTTCGCCGCCGACGGCGAAGACCGCGGTGGCCAGACCCGCGTCGGCGAGCGCGGCGCGGATCGGCTCGGCGCGACCGGGATCCGATCCGGTGACCACCATCACGCGGGTGACGCCGAGGGTGGCGAGCGCCGCTGGGACCTCAGCCAGGCGCCCCGCGCCGAACCGGATGTCGGCGGGCGTAGCCAGATCGAAGCGGGCCGGCCCTACCACGCGCGGCTCACCATCCGTCGTCATCGGGCGAGACGTTGACGTACGTCACCGACGTCCTGGGGCGGGCCATCATCGGCGCGACCGCATCCCGCCAGGTCGCGTAGTGCGCGCTCTGCTTGTGCGCATCGGCGGCGGCGGCGTCCCGGTAGATCTCCACGAGGACGACGTGGGCCGGGTCGTCCCGGTCCGTGAGCACGTCGAAGCGGACCACTCCGGACTCCCGGCGACTGGCGGCCGCGTTGGCGTCGGTCGCCACCAAGAAAGCGTCGACCTGGTCGGAGACGACGGACACGTCGACATGGACGATGAGCAGGCTGCCGGACATGCGACGACCTTAACGCCGGCCGTGGCCGGCGGCGCATTCGACGACCGCTCAGCGCGGCCAGTAGGCGGCGGCCAGGTGCGGCGGCAGAGGACGGATCACGCTCTCGTCCCACGGCGGGGCGATGCCGGCGAGTTCGAAGACGTGGTCGAGCAGGTTCGCGGTGAATCCCCACACGAAGAGTCCGTCGACGCTGAACCCCGGGCCGCGGAAGCCCATCGGACCGATGACCGTGAAACGGTTGCGGGGGTCGAGCAGGTGGTCGAGATCGATCCGGGCCACCCGGGCCACCTCGCGCGGGTCGATCACGCCGACGGGATGCGGGCGGGTCCACCAGGCCAGCACGGGGATGACGGCGGTGCCGGTCGGCGTCAGGTACAGGCCCGGCAACTCGGCCACCACCTCGACGGTCGAGGCGTCGAGGCCCACCTCCTCGCGGGCCTCGCGCAGCGCCGCACCGATCGGCCCGACGTCGCCGGGGTCGAGATGCCCGCCGGGGCAGACCACCTGGGCAGCGTGGCTGCGCATGTCGGCCGCCCGTTCGGTGAGCAGCACGTCACATCCGTACGGGGCCCGCTCGCCGTGGTCCCCCGTCACGCGCGCCGCGGGTGCGAACAGGACGAGCACGGCCGAGCGGCGTGGCGGCCGCGGCGGAGGGCAGAAGCTACGGAACCAGTCGACCGCGTCGTCGACCAGGTGGGAACGGACCGACCCAAGGGCCTCATGGGCGTGCGACGACCGGACCGTGAGATGACTGTCGCTGAGGTACTCACGCTCGTGCGCCGGCGGCAGTTCCTCTGCCTGGCGCAAGGTGGGCAGCACGCTGCGCAGCCACCCGGGGACGCCCGCCGCGAGGGGCTGATCCTGCGGACGTCCGGGGGACGGGGTGCCGCTCACGGGTTCAGCCTAACCACCGCTTCACGACGCGGCCGAAGCCGGCGTGGGCAGCCGGGGGCCACTCGGACCTGGCGATGCTCGGCCCCGAGGAGTCCCGGCATTCGGCGGGGGGTTGCCGGCGGCCGGCGTGACCGTGGCGAGCGGACGGTGGTGCCACTAGTCTCGCTCTCATGGTGCACGCCATCGTTATCCGCGAGTCCGACGCGAAGGGCACGCGAACGCGCGTCGCGGCGCTGGAGGAGGTGCTCGAGTCCTTCCTCGGCGACGGCGCCACCGTCGTCGACGTCGCCTATTCCGGCGTGAACTACAAGGACGCGCTCGCCCTGACCGGCCGACCGGGGGTCGTGCGGCACACGCCGCTGGTGGCGGGCATCGACCTCGTGGGCACCGTCGTATCCTGCGCCGACGGGCGCTTCACGCCGGGGGACTGGATCATCCTCAATGGCGCCGGTTCCTCCGAGACGCGCCACGGCGGGCTCGCCACCAGGGCGCACATCGACGCCGCGCTCGCGGTGCCGCTGCCTGCGGGCCTGACGCCGGCACGCGCTGCCGCGATCGGCACCGCCGGATACACCGCTGCGCTGGCGGTGGCGCGGCTGACCGGGGAGGGCGTGCGCCCCGACGATGGTCCGGTGCTCGTCACCGGCGCGACGGGCGGGGTCGGGTCGATCGCGACGATCTTGTTGGCCAGCGCCGGCCACGAGGTGGCCGCGCTGACGGGCCGCGCGGACACGTACGGGGACTACCTGCGCCGGTTGGGCGCGTCGTCCGTCGTGGAGCGCGGGGAATTCACCGAACCCGGCAAACCGTTGCAGGTGGCGCGCTGGGCCGGCGTCGTCGACGCGGTGGGCGGAGCGGTGCTGGCCAACGCGCTGGCCCAAACCAAACCCGGTGGCACCGTCACGTCTTGTGGTCTGGCGGGATCCGCCGAACTGCCCGCCTCGGTGATGCCCTTCATCTTGCGCGGGGTGACACTCGCCGGCATTGATTCGGTGTGGGCGCCGCTGGAGGCTCGCATCGAGGCCTGGGAGCTGCTGGCCCACGACCTCGACGACGACGTGCTCGACTCGCTCACGACGAAGGTGCCGCTGGACGGCGCCATCGACGCGGCCCGGGGACTGCTGGAGGGTCGCTCACACGGCAGGATCCTGGTGCAGGTCAGCGGCGCGTGATGACGGCACGGTGTCGGGAGCTGTCCCTGCGACCCGCTCCATCCCGACCGCGCTGGCCCTTGACCGTGTAGTGGCTCGCCGCCTGGCACGATCACGGAATGACCCGCATCGAGGACTACGCGTTATTGGGTGACCTGCAGACCGCGGCGCTGGTCAGCACCAGCGGTTCGATCGACTGGATGTGCGTGCCGCGGTTCGATTCGCCGGCCTGTTTCGCGGCGTTGCTCGGTACGCCCGAGGCTGGGCGTTGGCTGCTCTCGCCCGGTCCGGACACCACCTGCGTGGGACGGCAGTACGTCGGGGACACCATGATTTTGCAGACCGACTGGTCGACGAGTACGGGGACAGCGCGGGTCATCGACTTCATGCCGCCCCGCGGCCACGTGCCCGACGTGGTCCGCATCGTCGAGGGGGTCAGCGGCACGGTGAGCATGCGTTCGGTGCTGCGGCTGCGATTCGATTACGGCCGAGTGGTGCCCTGGGTACGCCGCCACGGCGACCGCATCGAGGCGGTGGCCGGGCCGGACCGCATTCGGCTGCGCAGTCCAGTGCCGAGCAGGGGACGAGACATGACCACGGTCTCGGAGTTCACCGTTCGCGCCGGGGAGCGGGTGCCGTTCGTGCTCACCTGGAGCCCGAGCTACGAACCGGCGCCCAAGACCGTCGACGCCGAGCGCGCGCTGGCCGAGACCGTCGACTTCTGGAACTCCTGGTCTCGCCGGGGACGCCCGATCGTCGGCCCCTACCGGGATCCGGTGAAACGCTCGCTGCTCACCCTCAAAGCGCTGACGTACCAACCCACCGGCGGCATCGTCGCCGCGGCGACCACCTCGCTACCCGAGCAGCTCGGCGGTCCGCGCAATTGGGACTACCGATTCTGCTGGCTGCGGGACGCCACCTACACGCTGCAAGCGATGCTGGCTGCCGGTTATCTCGACGAGGCCAAGGCGTGGCGGGAGTGGCTGCTGCGCGCCGTCGCGGGCAACCCGGCCGATCTGCAGATCATGTACAGCATCGACGGCACTCGACGGCTGCCCGAGGCCGAGCTGGACTGGCTGCCCGGGTATGAGAACTCGACGCCGGTGCGGACCGGCAACGCCGCCAGCGAGCAGCTCCAGCTCGACGTCTGGGGCGAGACGCTGGACGTGCTCGCTCTGGCCCGTGAGTCCGGGTTGGCCGCCCGAGAGGACGTCTGGGACGTCCAGGTCGCCCTCATGAACCATCTGGAAGGCAATTGGCAGCAGCCGGACAACGGGCTGTGGGAGGTGCGCGGCTCCAGACGTCACTTCACGCACTCCAAGGTGATGGCCTGGGTGGCGGCCGACCGGATGTCCCGCGCCGTACGCACCCACCACCTCGACGGCCCGGTCCAGCGGTGGGAGCAACTGCGCGACACCATCCACGCGGAGGTCCTGGCTCACGGGTTCGACGCGGAACGTGGCACCTTCGTCCAGTCGTACGACAGCACCGCCCTCGACGCCAGCCTGCTGCTGATCCCCAGGGTCGGCTTCCTGCCTGGCACCGACGAGCGCGTGCTCGGCACCATCGACGCGATCCAGCACGGCCTGACCGAGCATGGCCTGGTCATGCGGTATCACACCGGCGAAGCCGACGACGGCCTGCCTGGCGGTGAGGGGCTGTTCCTCGCCTGCTCCTTCTGGATGGTGGACGCGTTGCACGCCGCCGGGCGGCGGCGTCAGGCCACCGAGCTTTTCGAGCGGTTGCTCGACCTTCGCAACGATGTGGGTCTGCTCAGCGAGGAGTGGGATCCGGTCCAGCGTCGCCAACTCGGTAACACGCCGCAGGCGTTCAGCCACTTCGGGCTGGTCGTCAGCGCGTTGCAACTGCACGCCGGGCACGCCCACCGCAGCTCTCAGCCCGTCGGCACGGCCTGGCATCCTGACGAGGTCCCGGGATAGCGACTCGCAGATGCCACGCAGCGCCAGCGGGTGGCTCAAGCGCACGGCAGAACCCAGCTACGCCAGCTCTCCTGGGTAGGACCCGAACGACCATTGGTTGCCTTCGGCGTCACGCACCAGACACTCCCGGCCCCCGTAGGCCGGGCTCCCCGGACGTTGCACCCCGGTCGCACCGGCGGCGATCGCCCGCTCGTACACCGCGTCGACCTCATCGTCGGTGTCGACCACGCAGTAGCACGCGGCGGCACCCACGCGACGCTCAAAGCCGGACTGCGACCCCGTACCCGCATCTGATGAATCGCCACCCGCATCCCGGCGGGCCGACCCGAACATCACCGCACCTCGCTCGCCCCAGCGGAACTGGGCGTGCTCGACCACACTGGGGTCGTCGGCGTTGCGGAACACGGCCACTTCGGCGAAGCCGATCGCCTTCAGGAACGCGATCCCCGCGTCGGCGTCGGCGAAGCTGAGGCAGTGGAAAAGAGTCGTTGTCATGGCCCCAGGGTCGCGCGGCTCAGTCGGGCGGGTCTTGTACGAATGAGAGCTGTTCGGCGCGGGTCCGAGTGGGCGACTGGCCCGCGAAGGACCGCCACTCCCGGGTGAGGTGGGCCTGGTCCGCGTACCCCGCCGACTCCGCGACCTGCGCCAACGGACGTCCGGCGGCGGCGAGACGTCGCGCGCTGTCGAACCTGAACAGCCGCGCCGCCTCCTTCGGCGTCACCCCGTACTCGGCGACGAAACGGGCCGACAGGTGCCGCCTACTCCACCCGCTCTCATGGGCGATCCTCTCGATACTCATGAGCCCGCGCGAGCGTTCGATGTGCCGCCACCCGTCGTTGGCGGCCGCGTGCACACGCGGCGCCGGAGACCGACGCAACACGCTCAGCAGCGCCTCGTCCAGGATCTTGAACCGGGCCGGCCAGGACGCCGCTTCCTGCAGCCGGGCGTGTGCATCCCGGCCGATCCCGAGAGGCACTTCCTCATGACCCACCATGTCGTGCGCCAACGCGCCGATCGGCAGGCCGAGCAGCCTTCGGCAGCCGAGCGGGGTCAGCGCGAGTTGGATTCCGTGTTGGTGTTGGTGGGTGCGGATGAGCGCGGCGCGCGTGTGCATTCCGGCGGCGAGCGTCCAGAACCGGCCACCTCCCGGGCGCTGGGCCCAGCCGACGTCGAGCGGCTCGTCGAACGCGATGATCACCGTGGCGGTCGGGGAGGAGATGCCGTGGTGCACCTCCGGCAGGCCGCCCACTTGCCGGTACCCGACGTACGAGGACACGTACGCCCGCAGCGCCCGGTGCGGTGTGCCAGACATCCCGCCGGCCAAGGCGCCACCCATCACGCCACGGTACGGCGACGCGGGTCGCGACACCAGAGCGCTCGCGTCGACAGCGAGCCAGGCGCACGTCGTCGAAGCGATCGAGCTCCCGCGCCGTCCCCCCGAGGGCGTGAGGCCGGGCTGGTCCCACACGACGCGCTGCCGCGGGTCAGCGCCAGAAGTCCGTGTGTTCCCGGATGCCGATGTCATCGGCGCGGAACACCGGGTTGCGGCCTTCGCCGCGCTGGGCCGAGTAATCCCGTCCGCATCGGATCGCCCGCTTCCCCAGGACGAGGATGACGGGGATGTTGATGAGCGCCATGATCCCCATGAGGATGTCGGCGATGCTCCACGCCGTCGTGAACTCCAGCAGCGACCCCGAGAACACGATGACCACGGCGATCATCCGGAACCCGAGCAACACCGCGCGGGGCGGCTCGCCGTTGCACAGGAAGCGCAGGTTGATCTCGGCGTAGTAGTAGTTGCCGATCAGCGTGGTGAACGCGAACAGCACCATTGACAGCGACACGAATGGGTGCCCCAGACTGCCCAGCACGGTGGAGGCGGATTCCTGCACGTAGGCGACCCCCGCCAGCTCCGGGCGGGGCGCGATCCCCGACGCGAGGATCGTGAAAGCCGTGATGGAGCAGATGAGCAGGGTGTCGATGTAGACCGACAACATCTGCACCAGCCCCTGTTTCACCGGGTGCGAGACCCCCGCCGAGGCCGCCGCGTTGGGGGCCGATCCGACGCCGGCCTCGTTGCTGTAAAGCCCGCGCTTGATGCCGAGCAACAACGCCGAGCCCGCCATGCCGCCAAAGATCGCCTCGACGTCGAAGGCCTCCGAGAAGATCGAGGCGAACATCCCGGGGACGAGTTCCAGATGCGTGACGACGACGAGCAGCCCGACGATCAGGTAAGCAATCGCCATGAAGGGCACGAGAAGCGCAGTGACCGACGCGAGACGCTGCCCGCCGCCGAAGATCGGCGCGGCCGCGAATGCGGCCAGGAGGACCCCGAGGATGAGGGGCGTGGTGCCGGGTGTGAAAAAGTCGTAGGAGGCGAACGAATCGATCGTGTTATAGGCGGCGACCATGTTGAAGCCGCCCATGTACGTCACGATCAACGCGCACGCAAACACCACCCCGAGCCAGCGGGCCTTCAAGGCGGTCGTGATGTAGTAGGCCGGGCCGCCATACGAGCCGCCCTTGGCGTCCCGCCTCTTGTAGATCTGCGCCAGCGTGCTCTCGATGTACGCCGAGGACCCCCCAAGAACGGCCGTGACCCACATCCAGAACACCGCTCCAGGACCACCGAGCGTGATGGCGACGGAGACGCCGGCGATGTTGCCGGTGCCGACCCGGGAGGCGGTCGAGATCATGAGCGCCTTGAACGAGGACAGCGACTCGACGTCGTCTTTCGGTTCCCGCAGCACTCGCAGCGACTCGGGAAAGAGCCGGATCTGCACGAGCTTGGTGCGAATCGAGAAGTAGATGCCAGAACCGAGCAACAAGGCCACGAGGATGTAGCTGTAGAACGCGTTGCTGATATCGACGAGGAGATCGGCCATGGGTCGGCCTTTCGGTGTGGTCGGGGCGGTGTGGGCGGGCATGACGCGCACGGG
>JBDTWM010000044.1:0-19516 GCA_040006675.1 Dermatophilaceae bacterium
CGGAGGCGAGCGCGTCGCGCGGGGCCATCGAGTTCTTGGTCTCGACGTCGACGACCAGCTTGTCGAAGTCGGTGCGCTGCTCGACGCGGGTGGCCTCGACCCGGTAGGTCACGGTCAGCACGGGGCTGTAGATCGAGTCGATGGGGATGCGACCGATCTCCTGGTCTCCGGCCTTGTTCTGCTGCGCGGAGACGTAGCCGCGCCCACGCTCGACGGTCAGCTCCATCTCGATCTTGGCGCGATCGTTCAGCGTCGCCAGGTGCAGATCCGGGTTGTGCACCTCGACGCCGGCGGGCGGGGCGATATCGGCGGCGGTGACGACGCCGGAACCTTGCTTGCGCAGGTACATCACGACTGGCTCGTCATGCTCGCTGGAGACGACGAGGCCCTTGATATTGAGGATCAGCTCGGTGACGTCCTCCTTGACCCCGGGGATCGTGGAGAACTCGTGCAACACGCCGTCGATGCGAAGGCTCGTGACGGCGGCGCCGGGAATGCTGGACAACAGCGTGCGGCGAAGGGAGTTGCCGAGGGTGTAGCCGAAGCCGGGCTCCAAGGGTTCGATGACGAACTGGGAGCGCTCCTCCGACAGGACCTCCTCGGTGAGAATGGGCCGCTGTGCAATCAGCACGGTGTTCTTTCCTTCCTCACGGGCGACCGCTATATGAAGCCCGTGAAATGGCGCCAGGTCTTCCACCCGACGACCCTGCAGCGCATCCGTCCGCGCGCGGGCCTATCGTGCCGCAGCGGAGCGGGCGGTCTCTCACCTCCTACGAGGTTTGAGCGCCCGTGCCGGCGGCGCCCGCGGGACCGCGACGGTCCCGCGGTCAGAACGACGCGGTCGTTACGACGCGGCTAGTTCTTGGAGTACAGCTCCACGATGAGTTGCTCAGTCAGCACCGTGTCGATCTGCTCACGCACCGGCAGCTGGTGGATGAGGATCTGCAGGGTGCCCGGAACGACCTTCATCCATGCTGGGATCGGACGGTCACCGAACGTCTCCTGCGCGAGCCGGATGGGGAACGCCTCCCGGCTCTTGGGGCGAATGTCGATGATGTCGTACTGCGCGACCCGGTAGCTCGGCACGTCGACGCGCTTGCCGTTGACCAGAAAGTGACCGTGGCTCACCATCTGGCGGGAAGCGCGGCGGGTGCGGGCGAGACCGGCGCGGTAGACGACGTTGTCGAGGCGGGACTCGAGAATCCGCAGCAGGTTCTCACCCGTCTTGCCGCTCCTGCGGACCGCCTCCTCGTAGTAGTTGCGGAACTGCTTTTCCATCACGCCGTACGTGAAGCGGGCCTTCTGCTTCTCCTGCAGTTGGAGCAGGTACTCCTTCTCCTGGATGCGGCCGCGGCCGTGTTGCCCGGGCGGGAAGGGGCGGTTCTCGAAGTTCTTGTCGCCGCCGACGAGGTCGACCTTGAGGCGGCGAGACTTCTTGGTAATGGGGCCGGTGTAGCGAGCCATGTCTGGATCGATCTCCTGTTCGTCGTCGCGTCGTTGTGGCCGGCGTCAGACGCGGCGACGCTTGGAGGGGCGGACACCGTTGTGCGGCGTCGGCGTGACGTCGCTGATCGCGCCGACCTCCAGGCCGGTGGCGGTGAGGGACCGGATCGCCGTTTCGCGACCGGAGCCCGGACCCTTGACGAACACGTCCACCTTGCGCATTCCATGCTCCATCGCGCGACGCGCGGCGGCCTCCGCGGCCATCTGCGCGGCGAACGGGGTCGACTTGCGGGACCCCTTGAAGCCGACCTGGCCCGCGGAAGCCCAGGCAATGACGGCGCCGGCCGGGTCGGTGATCGAGACGATCGTGTTGTTGAAGGTGCTCTTGATGTGCGCGTGGCCGTGCGCGACGTTCTTCTTCTCCTTGCGGCGCACCTTCTTGGCGCCCGCGGCCGGCCTGCTCTTGGGAGGCATGGGTTCTGGTTTCTCCTACATCTTCGACAGTGAGTCTTGCGTGGCGGACGTCCTCGGAAGGCCGGGGGCCCGGATGACCGCGAGCGGCGCTCGCCCGGTCACCCGGAACGGCACCGACGCACGGGCGAGGCCCGCTGCTCGACCGGCGCGTCGCGCCGGAGGGCACAGGAGGGCCGGAGCCCGGCGCGATTACTTGCCGGTCTTCTTCCGGCCCGCGACGGTGCGCTTCGGGCCCTTGCGGGTACGCGCGTTGGTCTTGGTCCGTTGGCCTCGGACGGGCAGCCCGCGACGGTGCCGCAGACCCTGGTAGCTGCCGATCTCCTTCTTGCGACGGATATCGGCGGCGATCTCGCGGCGCAGGTCTCCCTCGAGCTTGTCGCCGCCCTCGAGGTATTCGCGAAGCGCGACGAGCTGGGCCTCGGTGAGATCTTTGACGCGGGTCGACGGGTCGATCCCGGTAGCCTCCACGGCTTGCACGGCGCGGGTACGACCCACGCCGAAGATGTAGGTGAGAGCGATCTCGACGCGCTTCTCGCGCGGCAGATCCACTCCAACGAGACGTGCCATCAGGTGTCGTCTTCCTGGTGTGTACGGAGGTGTGGCGCAACACCGTCCCAGCGGGTGCGCTGGTCCCCGGCCTCCGTGCCGGGGGTGACGTCCGGACCGTAGAGGTCCGGGGCCGGGTGCTGCTGTCAAAGAAACGTAATCTTCAGTTGTGCTGCACTCGCGACCAAGATCGGCGCCGGGTGCGAAGGTGGCGGCTCAGCCCTGACGCTGCTTGTGGCGCAGGTTCTCGCAGATCACCATGACCCGCCCGTTACGGCGGATCACCTTGCACTTGTCGCAGATCCTCTTGACGCTGGGCTGAACCTTCATGTCCCTGCCGTCTTCTCGATCTGGGTCGGCCCTGGGAAGGCGCACGCGCCACACAGGACAAACCGATGGGTGTTCAGTCGAGGCGCCGGCCCTCGCGTTCGAGTAGTCGGCGCCGTACGGGTCGCTCAGCGGTAGCGGAAGACGATACGACCCCGGGAGAGGTCGTACGGGCTCAGCTCCACCACCACCCGGTCCTCGGGAAGGATCCGGATGTAGTGCTGACGCATCTTGCCCGAGATGTGCGCGAGAACCTTGTGACCGTTGCTCAGCTCCACCCGAAACATCGCGTTCGGCAGCGCTTCGACGATCGTTCCCTCGATCTCGATCACACCGTCCTTCTTGGCCATGTCCTCCGCAATTCGCTCGAGCCCACCGCCCTGGCGGGCTGTGGGCGACCCATTCCGGGCACAGCCCGGCCAACACCACACTTTAGTGCAGGACATCAGGCGAGCGGTAATCGCCCCCGGATTGAGGCGACCAGCGCCGGATCGTTCACATCTGTGCCGACGAGGAGCCGCCGAGCGGCGCGTACGGGATCCCGAGATCGGCCAGCCTCGCCCGACCACCGTCTTGTGCGGTCAGCACCCACACTCCGCCGGCCGTGACCGCGATCGTGTGCTCCCAATGCGCTGCGGCGCCGCCGTCGACCGTCCGTACTGTCCAGCCGTCGGCGCCCTCGAACGTCCGGCTTGAGCCGAGGACCACCATCGGTTCGATGGCCAGGGTCGCACCTGACGGGATGACGGGGGACCTCCCCCGTACACGGTAGTTGTGCACGTCAGGTGCCATGTGCATCTGGCGGCCGATCCCATGACCGGTGTAGCCCTCGACGATCCCTAGGCTCGACTCCTCGCCCGGTGGCAGGCTTTCCTCCGCGGTGACCACCGCGTCCTCGACCGCTGCGCCCACCTCGTTCAAGCGCGCGCCGACGCGGCACGCACCGATCCCCGCCCACAGCGCCGCCTCGGTCGCCGCCACCAGGGCGAGCACCGAGGGCTCGGCCGCGTGCGGACCTCCCACGATCACCGTGATGGCCGAGTCGCCATGCCAGCCGCCGAGTTCCGCGCCGCAGTCGATGGACACCACATCGCCGTGACCCAGCACCCGATCACCGGGGATGCCGTGCACAACCTCGTCGTTGACGCTCACGCACAGGGTGTGCCGATAACCCGGCACCTGCTGGAACGACGGGATCGCCCCCGCCGCGCGGATGAAGTCTTCGGCAGCCGCGTCCAACTCCCCCGTCGTGACGCCGGGCGCCACGCGGGCGCGCACCATGGCCAAGGTGTCGTGCACCACCAGCCCCGCCTGGCGCATCCCCACGATCTGCGTGTCGGTCTTGGCCTCGATCTTGTCGCGGCGATGGAACATGGGGCCGGGTCAATCCTCGCGCTCTGGACGTGGGGGCGTCACCACGGGCGTCAGGAGGGCCTTCATGCAGCGGTCAAACACCTGATCGATCGTGCCCGTGCCGTCGACCTCCCTCAGCAGGCCGCGCGCACGGGCCATGTCCGAAATCGGCGTGGTCTCATCGTGATAGACCTTCATGCGCTCCCGGATCACGTCTTCGGTGTCGTCGGGGCGGCCCTCGATCTCGGCCCGTTTGAGCAACCGCGCAACAACCTGGTGGTCAGGGACCATCAACTCGATGACGTGATCCAGGTCGGTGTCTTGACGCCAGTGCCACTCGCGCAGCGCCCAGACCTGTTCGATCGTGCGCGGGTACCCGTCGAGGAGGTAACCGCCCTTCGCGTCGTCCTGCGTCAGTCGGTCGAAGACGATCTCGTTCGTCACGTCGTCCGGGACGAAGCGCCCGGCTTCGATGATCTCCTGGACCCGAAGACCCAGCGGGGTCTTGTTCTTGATGTTGGTCCGGAAGATGTCACCCGTGGAGATCGCTGGGATCTTGAGCGCCTCCGCCAAGCGACCGGCCTGGGTGCCCTTGCCCGCCCCGGGGGGACCAAGAATGAGGAGTCGCATCGTCGCAACCGTCCTTCGTGCAGCGGTGTCAGGAAGCAGCCCGGCATGGCACCGAGGCCCGTCCGGCCGGACGGGCCAGGACATTGGCGATCCTAACCGCTCGCCGCTGCGCAGGGGACGGGTCCGCACACACCAAGATGGGCTCCCGTTCCCGCGCCGACCGACACGGTGGTGTTGGTCGGGGAACGCTAGCGGAGGAAACCCTCGTAATGCTGCTGCTGCAGCTGGGACTCGATCTGCTTCACCGTCTCCAGGCCGACGCCGACGATGATCAGAAGGGACGTGCCGCCGAAGGGGAAGTTCTGGTCGGCGCCCAACATCACAAAGGCGATCAGGGGGATGACCGAGACCACCGCCAGATACATCGCGCCCGGCACGGTGATCCGGTTCAGGACGTATCGAAGGTAGGCAGCCGTCGGTCCTCCCGCTCGATACCCCGGGATGAACCCCCCGTACCTCTTCATGTTGTCCGCCACCTCGTCGGGGTTGAACGTGATCGACACGTAGAAGAAGGTGAAGAAGATGATGAGCGCGATGTAGATCACGACGTGCAGGGCGCTGGACGTCGGCACCACGTAGATCGCCAACCAGTCCACCCAGCCAGCGCGGTCCGCGTTGCCTTGCTGGAACTGCACGACCAGCCCCGGGATGGCCAGCAGCGACGCCGCGAAGATCACCGGGATCACGCCGGCCTGGTTCACCTTCAGGGGAATGTAGGTGGTCGTGCCCCCGTACATCCGTCGGCCTACCAACCTCTTCGCATACGTCACGGGGATCCTGCGCTGGCACTGCTCCACGAACACGACGGCCGCGATGATGAGCAGTCCGATCCCGATGACCACCAGGAACGTGTCCCAGCGGTCGTCGCGCTGCTTGATGGCCCACAGCGACGTCGGGAACCGCGCCGCGATCGAGGTGAAGATCAGCAACGACATCCCGTTGCCGATCCCCTTCTCGGTGATCAGCTCGCCGAGCCACATGATGAGGCCCGTCCCGGCGGTCATGGTCAGCACCATCGTCCACAACGTCCACACCTGGTCGTCGACGAGGATGCTCGTGCACGAAGCTCCGAACAGGTTCTCGGGGTTGCGCGCGAACGTCACGAAGGTCGAGGACTGCAGCACCGCCAGGGCGATCGTCAGGTAGCGGGTGTACTGCGTCAGCTTGGTCTGCCCCGTCTGCCCCTCCTGCTTGAGGACCTCGAAGCGAGGGATCACCACCGTCAACAGCTGCACGATGATGCTCGCCGTGATGTACGGCATGATCCCGAGGGCAAAGATCGACAACTGGAGCAACGCCCCGCCGCTGAAGAGGTCGGCGATGCCGAGCAGCTGCCGGTTTCCCCCGCCCGAGGCCAGACATTGCTGCACCTGCACATAGCTCACGCCCGGCGTCGGCACGTACGAACCCAGCCGGAAGATCGCCATGATGAACAGCGTGAACAGCAGCTTCTTGCGCAGATCCGGCGCCTTGAACGCGCGGCCGAAAGCGGTGAGCACGGATCCTCCTGGGAATCACCTACGACCCGGATGACGAGGCTCGAGGTGGGCGAACGGCGATGTGATGCAACGGTGTTGCCAATTGGGACGATAACACCCCGGGCCCCGGGAGAGCCGGTGCCCGGGGCGTCGTCGACGATCGGACGTGCTGTGCGTGGAGACGTTCAGGGCGCTGGCGGCACCGACTGCATCTACAGCCGGGTGACGCTGCCTCCTGCGCCCTCGATCTTCTCCTGGGCCGACGCGGAGAATCGATGCGCGGTCACATCGACCTTCACGTCGATCTCGCCGTCGCCCAGCACCTTGACGAGCTGACCGCGCCGGACCGCGCCCTTGGCGGCGAGGTCCTCGGCGGTCACAGCCCCCCCGTCGGGGTAGAGCGCGGCGATGCGCTCCAGGTTGACCACCTGGTACTCGGTACGGAAGGGGTTCTTGAAGCCACGAAGTTTGGGCAGGCGCATGTGTAGCGGCATCTGGCCGCCCTCGAGGCGCGCCGGCACCTGGTTGCGGGCCTTCGTGCCCTTGGTGCCGCGGCCGGCGGTCTTGCCACGCTTGCCGCCCTCGCCGCGGCCCACGCGCGTCTTGGCGGTCTTCGATCCGGGAGCAGGACGCAGGTGGTGGACCTTCAGCGGGTGCGACGTCGCAGCCACGGCCCTCTTCTGGCTCTCCTGTGCGGTGTCGTGCTCGGCCATAATCAGTCAACCTCCTCGACGGACACCAGATGGGTGACCGTCCGGACCATGCCGCGCACCTCGGGCCGGTCCTGCCTGATGACGCTGTCACCGATCCGGTGCAGCCCGAGGGTGCGAAGCGTCTCTCGTTGGTTGCGCTTGCCGCCGATGGTCGAACGGGTCTGGGTCACCTTGAGGCGGGCCATCATGCACCAATCCCTGCCGCCCGGGCCCGCAGCATCGCCGCCGGAGCGACATCCTCCAGAGGCAGGCCTCGGCGGGCAGCGACGCTTTCCGGGCGTTCCAGACCGCGCAAGGCCTCGACGGTCGCGTGCACGATGTTGATCGCGTTGTCCGAGCCCAGCGACTTGCTCAGCACGTCGCTGATCCCCGCGCACTCCAGGACCGCGCGGACGGGACCGCCGGCGATCACACCCGTACCGGGCGACGCCGGACGCAGCAGGACCACGCCCGCGGCTGCCTCACCCTGGATGGGGTGCGGGATCGTGCCCTGGATGCGGGGCACCTTGAAGAACGCCTTCTTGGCCTCCTCGACGCCCTTCGCGATCGCGGCGGGCACCTCCTTGGCCTTGCCGTATCCAACGCCCACGGTGCCGTCGCCGTCGCCCACCACGACGAGCGCGGTGAAGCTGAAGCGACGGCCGCCCTTGACGACCTTGGACACGCGGTTGATCGTGACGACCCGCTCGATGTACTGGTTGCGAGCCTCATCGGCGCCCCCGCGACGGTTGTCGCGGTCACGGCGGTCCCGGCGCTCGCCGCCGGGGCGATCGGAGCCGGCGGCGGCACCCGCGCCGCGGCGCTGTGGTCCAGCCATCAGTGATCCCTCTTCTTCTCGTTGTTCGTGCTCGTTTGCGCGCTCACAGGCTCAAGCCTCCCTCGCGGGCTCCGTCGGCGATCGCCGCGATGCGCCCGTGGTACTTGCTTCCGCCCCGGTCGAAGACCACGGCCGAGATGCCGGCGTTCTTGGCGCGCTCGGCCAAGAGCTCGCCGACGCGCTGGGCCTTGGCGGTCTTGTCGCCGTCGAGGGCGCGCAGGTCCTTCTCCATCGTGGAGGCAGACGCCAGGGTTTTGCCCACCGTGTCGTCGACGATCTGCACGAACACGTGCCGCGAACTGCGGGAGACGACCAGGCGCGGCCTGTCTGCGCTGCCCGTGACCTTCTTGCGGATCCGCAGATGCCGGCGCGCCTTGGCGGCCGAGCTGCTCTTGCCCCGCTTGACAGTGATGGCCATCGGTTATTTACCAGCCTTTCCGACCTTGCGCCGGATCACCTCGCCGGCGTACCGCACGCCCTTGCCCTTGTACGGGTCGGGCTTGCGCAGCTTGCGAATGTTGGCGGCCGTCTCTCCCACCAACTGCTTGTCGATCCCTGTCACCGTGAACTTCGTCGCGCTCTCGACCGTGAACGTGATGCCCGCCGGGGGCTCCACGACGATCGAGTGGCTGTAGCCGAGGCTGAACTCCAGGTTTGCGTCCTTCGGCAGAACACGGTAACCAGTGCCTTGGATCTCCATCTTCTTCTCAAAGCCCGCGGTCACCCCCGTCACCATGTTGGCGATCAGAGTGCGCGTGAGCCCGTGCAGCGAGCGCGAATTCCGCTCGTCGTCGGGGCGGGTCACGCAGATGGCTCCGTCGTTGCCGCGATCGACGGCGATCGGCTCGCGGACGGTGAGCGTCAGCTCACCCTTCGGCCCCATGACCTTCACGGCCTGGCCGTCGATCATCACATCGACGCCGGCTGGTACGGAGACCGGGAGTCGCCCGATTCGGGACATAGTTGCTCCTCCTTCGCTTCCGTTACCAGACGTAGGCGAGGACTTCCCCACCCACACCCTTCGCCGACGCCTGACGGTCGGTCAGCAGGCCTGAGGACGTGGAGATGATCGCCACGCCCAGGCCGCCGAGCACCTTAGGCAGGTTCGTCGACTTCGCGTACACCCGCAGGCCGGGCTTGCTCACACGCCGCACGCCGGCGATGGAACGCTCCCGGTTCGGGCCGTACTTGAGGTCGATCGTGAGCGTCTTGCCCACCTGCGCGTCCTCGATGCGCCACGTGCCGATGTATCCCTCTTTGGCGAGGATCTCCGCGATGTTCGACTTCAGCTTCGAAAACGGCATGGAGACGGAGTCGTGGTGCGCCGAGTTGGCGTTCCGGACTCGTGTCAGCATGTCCGCGATCGGGTCAGTCATGGTCATTGGGCTGTTCCGCCCTTCCTCACCGGGGTTTCCCCCCACCTTCTCGCGGGGCGACCTACGGTGTTGCGCGCTTGCTTGCGGGTGCGGGTGCGGGTGCGGGGCTTTCGGCCTCGTACGGGGTGTCGCTGGGTGTGTCGGTGGTTACCAACTGCTCTTGGTGACGCCGGGCAGCTCACCGCGGTGGGCCATCTGGCGAAGGCACACACGGCACAGCCCGAACTTGCGGTAGACCGAATGCGGGCGACCACACTTTTGACAGCGGGTGTACGCACGCACCTTGAACTTGGGTTTGGCGTTTGCCTTGTTGATCAACGCGGTCTTGGCCACGGTTAGTTCTCCTTGAACGGGAAGCCGAGGTGACGCAGGAGCGCCCGACCCTCGTCGTCGTTAGTCGCGGTCGTGACCACGGTGATGTCCATGCCGCGCACACGATCGATACGGTCCTGATCGATCTCATAAAACACCGATTGCTCGTTGAGACCGAAGGTGTAGTTGCCGCGACCGTCGAACTGCTTCGGGGACAGCCCGCGGAAGTCGCGGATCCGCGGCAGCGCCACGGTGACGAGGCGGTCGAGGAACTCCCACATGCGGTCGCCACGCAACGTCGTGTGGCAGCCGATCGGCATGCCCTCGCGCAGCTTGAACTGGGCGATCGAACGGCGCGCCTTCGTCACGATGGGCTTCTGGCCGGTGATGGCCGTCAGGTCGCGCACTGCGCCGTCGATGAGCTTGGAGTCGCGGGCCGCCTCGCCGACGCCCATGTTGACGACCACCTTGACGACCCCGGGCACCTGCATGACGTTGTCGTAGCCGAACTCCGTGAGCATGACGCCCTTGATGTCGCCGACGTACCGCTCCTTCAGCCGGGGCGTCGGGATCTCGACCGCGGTGATGGTGTCGCTCATCAGATGTCCTTCCCGGAACGTACGGACACGCGAATGCGCTTGGTCTTCATGCGCCCGTCGCGCTCCACCTGCTCTTCCCGGATCCGGACGCGGGTCGGCTTCTTGGACTCCGGGTCCACCAGCGCCACGTTGCTCACGTGGATCGGCGCCTCGGTGTGCACGATGCCGCCCGTCCGCGCACCACTTGCGTTGGTGCCCGCCCGCACGTGCTTGGTGACGCGGTGGATGCCTTCGACCAGTACCCGCTGAGTGTCGGGATAAATGCCGATGACCTTGCCTTGCTTGCCCCTGTCGCCGCCCTTGTCCTGCTTACGGCCGGTGATGACCTGGACGAGGTCGCCCTTCTTGATCCTCATCTTCGCCATGACTTACAGCACCTCCGGGGCGAGCGAGATGATCTTCATGAATTTCTTTTCGCGCAGCTCACGACCGACGGGCCCGAAGATGCGGGTGCCGCGCGGGTCGCCGTCGTTCTTGAGGATGACCGCCGCGTTCTCGTCGAACTTGATGTACGAGCCGTCTGGACGGCGCCGCTCCTTGCGCGTGCGCACCACAACCGCCTTGACGACATCACCCTTCTTGACGTTGCCGCCGGGGATGGCGTCCTTGACGGTCGCGACGATGATGTCGCCGACGCCGGCGTACCGACGACCCGAGCCGCCGAGGACACGGATGCACAAGAGTTCCTTGGCGCCCGTGTTGTCGGCGACGCGCAGCCGCGACTCCTGCTGAATCACTTCTCAACTCCTGTCGTCGCGCCGGTTCTTCCGGTCCCGATCGGGTTCGAAAGCCTTGCCGAACCTGCTGGGGCTACGCGGCCCCACGTCCAATGGGTGTTGCCCCCGTGACGGCCTACTTAGCGCGCTCGAGGATCTCGACCACGCGCCAGCGCTTCGTCGCCGAGAGGGGCCGGGTCTCCATCAGGAGGACGCGGTCGCCGGTCCCGCACTCGTTGTGCTCGTCGTGAGCCTTCAGCTTGCTCGTGCGTCGCAGGACCTTCCCGTACAGGGGGTGCTTGACGCGGTCCTCGACCGCGACGACGACCGTCTTGTCCATCTTGTCGCTGACGACATAACCCTGCGCCGTCTTACGGGCGTTGCGCTCGCTCGCCGACGCCTCGGTCTGATTGGTCTCGCTCATCACTTCGCCGCCTCTTGCGTGCCGATGTTCAGCTCACGCTCCCGCATGATCGTGTAGATCCGCGCGATGTCCTTGCGGACGGCGCGCAACCGGCTGGTGTTGGTCAGCTGGCTTGTGGCCGACTGGAAGCGCAAGTTGAACAGCTCGGCCTTCGCCGTGCGCAGCTCCTCGATGAGCTTGTCGTCGCTCATCTCCCGCAGCGCGCCTGGAGCGAGTTCTTTCGATCCGACAGCCATCAGTTCTCCCCACCTTCACGCCGGATGAACCGGCACTTCATCGGCAGCTTGTGCATCGCGAGCCGCAACGCTTCGCGGGCGACGTCCTCGGTCACTCCGGAGAGCTCGAACATGACCCGGCCCGGCTTGACGTTCGCGATCCACCACTCGGGTGAACCCTTGCCGGAGCCCATCCGGGTCTCAGCCGGCTTCTTGGTCAACGGTCGGTCCGGGTAGATATTGATCCAGACCTTCCCACCACGCTTGATATGACGGGTCATCGCGATACGCGCCGATTCGATCTGGCGGTTTGTGACGTACGCCGGCTCGAGTGCCTGGATGCCGTAGTCGCCAAAAGCGATCGCGGTGCCGCCCTTAGCCTGACCATGCCGGTTCGGATGGTGCTGTTTGCGGTGCTTGATCCGTCGTGGCATCAGCATCAGGACTCAGCTCCCTCGGTGGCCACCGGCGTCGCGGTCTGTTCCGCCGGAGCGGCCTGCTCGGTCACCGCCGTCCGCTGCCGTTCGGGAGCGCGGCGGCCGCGAGTCGGGCGGTCACCCCGGTCGCCCCGATCACCGCGTGGACCGCGCGACGGACGACCCGGCGCTGCGGCCTGCTGGGCTGCGAGCTCTTTGGCGGTCATGTCTCCCTTGTAGATCCACACCTTCACGCCGATCCGGCCGAAGGTGGTCTTGGCCTCGTAGAAGCCATAGTCGATCTGCGCGCGCAGCGTGTGCAGCGGTACTCGGCCCTCGCGGTAGAACTCTGAACGGCTCATCTCGGCTCCGCCGAGCCGTCCGGAGCACTGAACCCGGATGCCCTTGGCGCCGGCGCGCATCGAGGACTGCATCCCCTTGCGCATCGCGCGCCGGAAGGACACGCGGGCGCTCAGCTGCTCGGCGATGCCCTGCGCGACGAGCTGAGCGTCGAGCTCGGGGTTCTTCACCTCGAGGATGTTCAGCTGCACCTGCTTGGCCGTCAGCTTCTCCAGGTCACTGCGGATGCGGTCGGCCTCCGCGCCGCGACGGCCGATCACGATGCCCGGCCGGGCGGTGTGGATGTCGACGCGGACGCGGTCGCGGGTGCGTTCGATCTCGACGCGGCTGATCCCGGCGCGCTCCATACCCGTGGACATGAGCTTGCGGATCGCCACGTCTTCTTTGACGTAGTCGCGGTACCGCTGTCCGACCTTGGTGCTGTCGGCGAACCAGCGACTCTTGTGCTCCGTCGTGATACCGAGGCGGAAACCGTGCGGGTTGACCTTCTGACCCATTACCGGGCGCCTCCCTTGCTGGCGAGCTGACTGACCTGCACCGTGATGTGGCTGGTCCGCTTGAGGATCTTGTAGGCACGGCCCTGCGCGCGCGGCTGGAACCGCTTCATCGTCGGGCCCTCGTCGACGTACGCCGCACTCACGACCAGCTCCCGCTCGTCGAACGGCTGTACTGTCTGGTCGGTCTTGAACCGAAGGTTGGCGATCGCGGAGGCGAGCACCTTGCGCACCGGTTCGCTCGCCGTCTGAGGGGCGAACTGGAGCACGGCGAGCGCCTCGCCGGCCTGCCGACCGCGGATCAGATTCACGACGCGCCGCGCCTTCATGGGCGTGACGCGCACATTGCGGGCCTGCGCTCTGGCTTCCATGGTTTGCACGGGGTTGTCCTTGTCGGGCTGTGAACGCTTTGGTGTGGGCATCAGCGGCGACGCCCCTTCTTGTCGTCTTTCACGTGACCGCGGAAGGTCCGGGTCGGCGCGAACTCACCGAGCTTGTGCCCGACCATCGACTCGGTGACGAACACCGGCACGTGCTTGCGGCCGTCGTGCACGGCGAACGTGTGGCCGAGGAAGTCCGGTGCGACCACCGACCGGCGCGACCACGTCTTGATGACGCTCTTGCTGCCCGCCTCGTTGGCGACGTCCACCTTTTTTTGCAGGTGGTCGTCGATGAAGGGGCCCTTCTTCAGGCTACGTGGCATGTCTCCAGGCTCCTATCAGCGCTTCTTGCCAGTACGACGGCGACGAACGATGAGCTTGTCGCTCTCTTTGTTCGGGTGACGCGTCCGTCCCTCCGGCTGGCCCCATGGGCTCACCGGGTGGCGGCCGCCGGACGTACGGCCCTCGCCACCGCCGTGCGGGTGGTCGACGGGGTTCATCACGACGCCGCGGACGGTCGGGCGCTTGCCCTTCCAGCGCATCCGGCCCGCCTTGCCCCAGTTGATGTTGCTCTGCTCGGCGTTGCCGACCTCGCCGACCGTCGCGCGGCAGCGCACGTCGACGTTGCGTATCTCGCCCGAAGGCATGCGCAGCTGCGCATACGGGCCATCCTTCGCGACCAGCTGGACGCGTGCGCCGGCGCTCCGGGCGATCTTCCCGCCGCCGCCCGGACGAAGTTCGATGGCGTGGATCACGGTACCCACCGGGATGTTTCGCAGGGGCAGGTTGTTACCCGGCTTGATGTCGGCCCCAGGGCCGTTCTCGACGCGGTCACCCTGCTTGAGGCGGTGCGGCGCAAGGATGTAGCGCTTCTCCCCGTCGGCGTAATGCAATAGCGCGATGCGCGCGGTCCGGTTCGGGTCGTACTCGATGTGCGCGACCTTGGCCGGCACACCATCCTTGTCGCCACGGCGGAAGTCGATGACCCGGTACGCGCGCTTGTGCCCGCCGCCGATGTGGCGGGTGGTGATGCGGCCCTGGTTGTTGCGGCCGCCGGACTTGCCCAGTGGACGCACCAGCGACTTCTCGGGTGTGCTGCGCGTGATCTCGACGAAGTCGGCCACGCTGGCGCCGCGCCGGCCCGGCGTCGTCGGCTTGTACTTGCGGATACCCATTAGTTGTCCTCAGTCCTTCTCGACAGCCGCTCAGGCGCTCGCCGTGCCGAAGATGTCGATCGTCTCGCCGTCGCGCAGCGTGACGATCGCGCGCTTGGTGTTCTTGCGACGTCCGATTCCGAGCCGAGTCCGCCGGGCCTTGCCGGGACGGTTCATCGTGTTCACCGACGTCACCTTCACGCCGAAGATTGATTCGACCGCCTGCTTGATCTCCGTCTTGTTGGCGCGCGTGTCGACGACGAACGTGTACTGGCCGAGATCCATCAGCGCGTACGACTTTTCGGACACGATCGGCGCACGCAGGATGTCGCGCGGATCCTTGTGGATGTTGCTCACTTGGTCTGCTCCTCCTGCTGCGCGTGAGCGCCCCGGCCCCCGATGAAGCCGCGCAGGGCCGCCTCGGAGAACACGATGTCGTCCGCGCACAGCACGTCGTACGTGTTGAGCTGGTCGGCCGTGAGGCAGTGGACCGCCGCGATGTTGCGAATGCTGCGCACCGCAAGCTCCTCGTCGCGGCCCAGCACTACGAGCACGTGGGCGCGAGCGCTGACCTTGCCGAGCAGGCCGGCCGCGCTCTTGGTCGACGCCTTCTCACCCTCGACAAAAGCACTCACGCAGTGGATGCGGTCGTGGCGCGCCCGGTCGGACAAGGCCCCAAGCAAGGCTGCGGCCTTCATCTTCTTCGGGGTGCGCTGGCTGTAGTCCCGCGGATGCGGACCATGCGCCACACCACCGCCGGTGAACTGCGGCGCGCGGATCGAACCCTGGCGGGCGCGACCGGTGCCCTTCTGGCGATAGGGCTTGCGGCCACCGCCACGGACATCGCCGCGGACCTTCGTGGCGTGGGTGCCCTGCCGCCCGGCGGCGAGCTGGGCCGTCACGACCTGGTGAATCAGCGACACGTTGGTCTGGACGTCGAAGAGGTCCACTGGCAGCTCGATGGAGCCACGTGCGGTCCCCTGGGCGTCGAGAATGTCGATGCTGGTCATGGCGTCAGGCCCCCTTGACCGAGGTCTTGGCGGCGGACCGCACGAGCACCACGCTGCCGCGAGGGCCGGGTACGGCCCCCTTCACGAGCAGCAGGCCCTTCTCGCCGTCCACCGCGTGGATCGTCAGGTTCTGCGTGGTCTGGCGGATCCCGCCCATCCGGCCGGGCATGCGCTGACCCTTGAACACGCGCCCGGGCGTGGCACAGGCGCCGATCGAGCCTGGCTTGCGGTGGTTGCGGTGCGCGCCGTGCGACGCGCCGACGCCGTGGAACCCGTGGCGCTTCATGACGCCCGCAAAGCCTTTGCCCTTCGTGGTACCCGAGACGTCGACCTTCGCGCCGGCCTCAAACACGCCCGCGGTGACCTCCTGGCCCAGGACGTAATCCCCGGCGTCAGAGGTGCGGATCTCGACCAGATAGCGGCGCGGGGCGACCCCTGCACGCTCGAAGTGACCGGTCTCCGGCCTGTTGATCTTGCGCGGGTCGATCTGCCCGAAGCCCAGCTGGATCGCGGAGTAACCGTCCGTCTCGGGAGTGCGGATCTGGGTCACCACGCATGGGCCCGCCTGGATGACGGTGACCGGTACGAGGCGGCTGTCGGCATCCCAGACCTGGGTCATGCCGAGCTTCTGACCAAGCACGCCTGTCACGGCACGGTCGATTGTCGTGGGAGTTGTCGTCATTTCCGGTGCACCTCCCTCTACAGCTTGATCTCGATGTTGACGTCCGCCGGCAAGTCCAGACGCATCAGCGAGTCCACAGCCTTCGGCGTGGGGTCGACGATGTCGATCAAACGCTTGTGCGTGCGCATCTCGAAGTGTTCGCGGCTGTCTTTGTACTTGTGCGGTGACCTGATGACGACGAAGACGTTCTTCTCCGTCGGCAACGGCACCGGCCCCACCACGGTCGCGCCAGCGCGCGTCACCGTGTCCACGATCTTGCGCGCCGAGCTGTCGATGACCTCATGGTCGTACGACTTCAGCCGGATGCGGATCTTCTGTCCCGCCATCGCCTCGTTCGACTCTCTCTCGTCGTTCCTTTTCGTCGCCCGGTCCGGGCTCCGACCCACGCGGTCGGGCGTGTCGCACCCGGAGCGGTTCGTGGCGGCGCGCACACGGATATCGGGGATATCTCGGCGTCTCCACAAACGTCGGTCCGATCGGACCGGGGCTTGCACATCCGTTGCGAGACCGCGGGGCACGGAGGTAATCCGCTACGTTCCCCATCTCACTCGCGAGGGACCGCAGAAAGTGCCAAGGCGTCCATGCCGCCAGCACTTCCGCGCTTCAAGCAACCGGTTCATAGTTCCACACCTGCCCCCGCGGGTCCAAATCAGCTATCCAAGGGCACCCCTCACGAGACGACCGCGCCGCGGTAGGCGAGACGCGCCGCAGGTCAGCCGCGCGCGGCCCGGGCGCCGAACCGTCGCCGACCCCGCCGCCCGCCGCCGCTGCGGGCGCGCTCTGCGCTGCGCGCAAGCAGCGCGACCAGCGCGCCAGCCCCCACCGCCTCGGACAGGTGGGACAGGTAATAGTCCCGCCCGGCTGCTCCGCGCGCCGCCAGCTGCTCGCGCGGCAGCGCTGCCGCCGCCATGATCGCTTCGGCAAGCTCGGGGCCCGAACCGGGCGGGACCGTCCACCCGGCTCCCGAGTTCTCGATGATCCGCGCTGCGTCGCCGTCCAGCGCACCGATGATCGGGCGGCCCGCCGCGAGGGTTGCGGGCAGCTTGCTGGGAATGGTGTTGGCGAAGACGGGAAGGTCCTTCAGGCTGATCAACTGCACATCGGCGGACGCCAGCACGTCGGACATCTTCTCGGCCGGTTGCGGTGGGGCGAAGCTCACGTTGGCCAACGCCCGCCGGCACACCTGCTCTACCAGACCCGCGCGCGCGACCCCGCCGCCGAGCAGGAGGATCCCGATGTCGGGGCGGGCCCGCAGACGTTCGGCCGCGTCCAGGACGACCTCCAGCCCCTGGACATCGCCCATCGCCCCCGCGTACATCACCGTGAAGGGCCGCCGTGGCGGCAGGCCCAGGTCGGCTGGTGTCGCCACCGGGTGGAAGGCCACCTCGTTCGCCCAGTTGGAGACGAAGGTCAGGTGGTCGCGAGGCACGCCTCGGCCCGCCACCACGTCTGCCATCCCGGGGCTGGTCACCGCGATGAAGTCGCTGGCGGCGTACAGCCGGTCCATCATCGACTGCAGCGCCTGCTCCACCACGTCCTGGGTCCGCCCACCGATCATGCCGCTCGCGGTCACCGACTGCGGCCACAGATCCTGGATGTGCAGCCCGAACGGAATCCCCCTGAGGCGTTTGAGCACCAGCCCGGCGCCCGCCGTGAAGGGCGGAGAGGGCACGACAAGGACCGCGTCGCTCCGGCCGAGTGCGGTAACGGCAACGGCGGCGGCGCTCGCGCCGAAACTCAGGTAGTTGGACGCCCGACGGACCGCGTTGGCGTCATGACTGACGTAGAGCGGCGCCCGGTGCACGGTGACGCCGTCGAGCACCTCGCGCAGGTAGGGTCGCATCCGGTAGCCCTCGGCGAGTGTGCCGGAGGGGTAGTTCGGGAAGCCGGTCAGCACGTCCACCTCATGACCGAGCCGTGCCATGGCGCGCGCGATCACCCCGAACGTCATCGCGGCGCCGCCCTCCGGGTCGTACCACTGGCTGACCATCCCGATGCGCATCCGTCGTCCCTCCTCCACGGCCTTGAACCCCACCTCCCACCTCGGAGTCGTGGAGCCCGGTCTTCAGCCGACGTCTTTCTGGGTGCCAGGGTTGCAGCCCGTCAGTACGGTCCGCGGGTAGCCGACCGCGGGCCGCGCCGGCTCCAGGTACCAGCCGGTCTTTGTCGAGGCGTACTGCGCGTGACAGACGAACTGGTCCCGCATCCCGGGCGTGTCCGCGGCCGGCACGGCAGCACTCAACCGGCGCCACGCCTCCTTGGCGACGTCTAGGCTTCCGTGCTCCCGCAAGTAGACGGTCGGGGTCACGATCAGCGCCCGCTCCCCCTCACGGGTCACCCAGCGCGCGTCGGCCACCAGCGCCGGGTACGAGCTGGCGGTCGCGTCGGCGGTCGTCAAGACCGTACCGTCGCCGGGCGTGGCCGATGTGGGACCACCGCTCGACTGCGAGCCCACGGCCGCACCGGACCCCGACGAGTCGGCGCCCGGCAGAGCGCCGCATGACGCGAGTAGGCATGCCGCACCCATTATCCCCGCGACGAACGACGACGCCCGAGCACGCGACGCGGGGCCCGGACGTAGCGCCCGGGCCCCGCGGAAGTCGGCGTGCACGATGCCGTGCGACCTTTCGTCAGCTCACTTGAGGATCTTGGTGACGCGGCCGGCGCCCACGGTGCGGCCACCCTCGCGAATGTTGAACTTGAGTCCCTCTTCCATCGCGATGGGCTGGATGAGGTCGACCGTCATCTCGGTGTTGTCACCGGGCATGACCATTTCGGAGCCCTCCGGCAGGTGCACGACGCCGGTCACGTCCGTGGTCCGGAAATAGAACTGAGGGCGGTAATTGTCGTAGAACGGCGTGTGCCGGCCGCCCTCGTCCTTGGACAGGATGTAGACGTTCGCCTCGAACTCGGTGTGCGGGGTAATCGTCCCGGGCTTGCAGACGACCTGCCCACGCTCGACCTCCTCGCGCTTGATGCCGCGCAGCAGCAGGCCGACGTTCTCGCCGGCGCGCCCCTCGTCGAGCAACTTGCGGAACATCTCAACGCCGGTGACCGTCGTCTTCTGCGTCTTCTCCCGGATGCCGACGATCTCGACTTCCTCGTTGACCTTGAGGACGCCGCGCTCGATCCGGCCCGTGACCACGGTGCCGCGGCCGGTGATCGTGAAGACGTCCTCGATCGGCATCATGAACGGCTTCTCAATGTCGCGCACCGGTTCGGGGATGTACTCGTCCACCGTCTTCATGAGTTCGACCACCGACGCGCCCCACTTCTCGTCGCCCTCCAAGGCCTTGAGCGCAGAGACCCGGACCACCGGGAGGTCGTCGCCCGGGAACTCGTAGCTGGACAGGAGCTCACGGACCTCCATCTCGACCAGCTCGAGGATCTCCTCGTCATCGACCATGTCGGTCTTGTTCAGCGCGACGACGATGTAGGGGACGCCGACCTGGCGGGCCAGGAGGACGTGCTCCTTCGTCTGCGGCATCGGGCCGTCGGTCGCCGCGACCACGAGGATCGCGCCGTCCATCTGGGCCGCGCCGGTGATCATGTTCTTGATGTAGTCGGCGTGCCCGGGGCAGTCGACGTGCGCGTAGT
>JBDTWM010000045.1:0-19414 GCA_040006675.1 Dermatophilaceae bacterium
CGGCCGAAACCCTCCCCAAACTGGCTGGCCTTCCCAGCACTTCGACGGTACACCCCCCATGCACAGGGCGCAGCGCACCCTGGGCTCGTCACCGACGCGGCTCCAATCGCAACCCTTGCTGCAAGGACGACGCCCGACCGGTCCACCCTGCCGGCTTCCGCGCACGCACAGGCTATCCTCGTCACCGCGAGCTGCGTGACGGAGCGAGTCTCGCGACCCTTCGGACGACCCTCTGACCCTCAGGAGAGCCCATGCGGCGACGGCATCCGCTGGCGGACACCGGCGACACCGGCAAGATCGTCAGCGCCGACGAAGCCGTACGACTGATCCGCGACCGGGACGTCATCGCGTTCGGCGGGTTTGTCGGCATCGGATTCGCCGAGAACATCGCGGTCGCGCTGGAGCGGCGCTTCCTGGGCCGCCCCCACCCGTCGCTCGTCGATGGCGAGCGGGGGGACGACGGGATATCTCGGGAGCCGGGCCACCCTTGTGACCTCAACCTCGTCTTCGCCGCCGGCCAAGGCGACGGTGACTCGCGGGGCCTCAACCACCTCGCTCATGACGGGCTCATCGCGCGTGCGATCGGCGGCCACTGGGGTCTGGTGCCGCGACTGCAAGAGCTGGCCGTGAGCGGCCGCATCGAGGCGTGGAACCTTCCGCAGGGCATCATCTGTCATCTGTTCCGCGACATCGCCGCAGGTAAGCCCGGCACCCTCAGCAAGGTGGGGCTCGGGACCTTCGTCGACCCGCGGTACGGGGGCGGCAAGCTCAACGCCCGCGCCAAGATCAACTTCGTGCGCCTGATGGAGATCGAGGGCAAGGAGTACTTGTTCTACCGGGCGTTCCCGATCCACGTCGGGATCATCCGGGGGACCACCGCCGACCCGGATGGCAACATCACGATGGAGCGCGAGGCGCTCACGCTTGAAGCGCAGGCCATCGCCATGGCGGCACGCAACTCCGGCGGCGTGGTGATCGCGCAGGTGGAGCGCGTCGCGGACCGCGGCACCCTCAACGCCCGCCAGGTCAAGATCCCGGGCGTGCTCGTCGACTGCGTGGTGGTCGCGGAGAAGCCCGAATATCACATGCAGACGTTCGCCGAACCGTACTCGCCCGCGTTCTCCTCGGAGATCCGCGTCCCCGCCAGTTCGGTCCCCGCGATGCCGAGGGGCGTGCGCAAGGTCATCGCCCGCCGGGCCGCGCAGGAGCTGCGGGCCAACGACGTGGTGAACCTCGGCATCGGGATGCCCGAGGGGGTGGCCAGCGTGGCCGCCGAGGAGCGGATCATCGACTTGCTGACCCTCACCGCGGAGCCCGGCGTGATCGGCGGGATTCCCGCCGGCGGCCTCAACTTCGGCGCCGCGACGAACGCGCAGGCGATCATCGACCAACCGTCGCAGTTCGACTTCTACGACGGTGGCGGACTGGATATCGCGATCCTCGGGCTCGCGCAGGCCGACCGCGAGGGCAACGTCAACGTCTCCCGGTTCGGATCGAGTCTCGCGGGTGCGGGCGGCTTCATCAACATCAGCCAGAACGCCAGTACGGTCGTGTTCGTCGGAACGCTGACGGCAGGCAAACTGCAGGTAAGCATCGCGCAGGCCCGTCTGACGATCCAGCGCGATGGGGGCCAGATGAAGTTCCTCGACCAGGTCGAGCACCGCACGTTCAGCGGGCACCAGGCGCTCGCGAACGGCCAACGGGTGCTGTACGTCACCGAGCGGTGCGTCTTCACGCTCGTGCCGGGCGGTATGCAGCTGGTCGAGGTGGCGCCGGGGGTGGACGTCGAGCGCGACGTCCTGGCGCGGATGGCGTTCACGCCGATCATCGACGGGGATCCGACGATCATGGACCCGCGCATTTTCTCCGACGAGCTGCTGGACCTGCGCTCGGCGCTGCTGGACACGCCGCTGCATCAGCGAATGTGGTACGACGAGACGCGTCAGCAGTTCTTCGTGAACTTCGAGGGCCTGGAGATTCGCAGCAGCGCGGACATCGACCGCGTGCGCGACGCGCTGCAGTCCCACCTGCACCCCATCGGGTTCCGTATCCCGGCGGTCGTCAACTACGACCGGTTCTCCATCAACCCGGAGCTGATGGAGGAGTACGTGTCGATGGTGCACGACCTGATGGACAAGCATTACACCGAGGTCACGCGCTACACCTCCAACGCCTTCCTGCGCGACGAGCTCGGTGAAGCGCTGGAGCGCGGCAACGTGATCCCCAACCTGTTCGAGACGAAGGGCGAGGCGGAAGAGACGCTGCTCGTGTGACCTTGTGTGACGCTGTGTGATTTGGTAGGTGCGGTCAGCTGCCCGCGCGGACGATGAGGACCGGCACGTTGCCCGTCGTGACCAGCTGGCGACTGACCGACCCGAGCAGCATGCCGACGAACCCGCCGTGGCCGCGGCTGCCCATGAATATCGCCGAGGCGCCCTCGCCGGCGTCGCGAAGCGCGTTGGCGGGAGGACCCGTCACGAAGCGCTCTTCGATCTCCACGTCGGGCCAGCGCTCCCGCAGCGGGCCCGCGACGGAGTCCATGCGATGCCGGTCCTGCTCGTTGATCTGGTCGGACGACTTGTGCAGTGACAGGCCGAAAAGGCTCTGCGGCGCGGGCCGCGCGTAGACCAGCACCACCTTCTTGCCGCGCTTCGCGGCCGATTCCACGGCGAACTCTGCTGCCAGACGCGAAGAGTCCGACCCGTCGGCGCCGACGACGAACGGGCCGTCCGGGTGGTGCGTGCTGCCGTCGGGCACCACCATCAGGGGCACGTGGCACCGTTCGGCGAGTTCGGCAGCGACGCTCCCGAGGCGCAGACCGCCCCATCCGCCGGAGCCTCGGGTGCCCGTCACCAGCATGTGACCCTCGGAGGCCTCCTGCAGCAGGGAGTTCACGGGGTGCCCATTGACGACCTTGCCGGTCACGGCCACGTTGGGGAATCGGGTGGAGATTTCTTCGATCTCCTGCGTCAGCGCGGCCTCCACCTCGGAGGTCAGGATGGGCTGAAGCGCCGACGGGGCGCGGGACCGGTCGTACGCGGTCACGACCGTGACCGGCAAATCGGAGCGGGAAGCCCACTCCATCGCCCAGGTGAGCGCCTCGCGCGAGGAGGTCGACCCGTCGACCCCCACGAGCACCCCCAGCTCGTCCTTGATGACAGACATCGTGGTGTTGCCTCCTTGACACAGGGTTTGGGCGCAAGTCGATGCCGCCACGTCGCCTACCGACCGTCCGAACGGACATGGTAGGCAAGACACTCCACCCTATACGGCGGGGCGCACCGCCCAATCGTCCAGGTAGCCCCGGTCATCGTCGAGGTGGCACCGGCCGGGTGCCCGCCGGGATGACGTTGCTGATCTGATTCCGTTGCTCGGTCGATCATTCGTGTCGGTCGGGGGCGTCTTGCCCGCGCCGGTCCCTGTCCGAATCGACGTCCGAAGCGACATCCGAATCGAGGTCTGACCGTCAGCCACGTCGAGCCGCGCAAAGCGTCAGTGACCGAGCCGTCCGACAAGCGGCCCTGACGACCCACCTCAGCGTCCGCCCCCCGGGGCCGGGTCGCCGGCGGGGCCGCCGTGCCTGTCGAGGTCCCGGACGAGCCGCGCGGGTGCGGTCTGCCGGTAGGAGCCGTCCAGCAGTTCGGCGACCTCACGCCAGTCCGGCGTACCGTCCGTCAGATCAAGGGTGAGCCACCCGGACGAACCTGCGTAGGCGGGCACGTGGACCCGCGGGTCAGACAGCAACGCCTCCCGCTCGGCGGGTTCGGGCTTGAACACCACGGCACGGCGCAGCCGCTGCGAATCGTGCTCACCCTTGACGTGGGCGCCATACTGCGCGAACACCTTCACCGTGTAGAACGTGGGCGTGCCGTGGGAGATCTTCTCCTGCGCCTCGGGGAAGCCCAACGCCAGCTGCCGCAGCCGTGCGAGCAGCGGGTCATCATCGTCGTACCGAGGCGGGTGGCTCATCCCGCCCAGCCTAGGGGCCGGTCGTCGGTGCGTCTGAGCGGCGAGTCGCCCGCACCGTGAAGAGGTGCCGAGTCCACGAGCTGCGCGATCCCCGGGGCAGGACCAGCCACAGCCCGACGAGGCACGCGACCGCACCACCGGCGAACAACGGGGCCGCCAGGACGTCGCCGAGGTAGTGCACCCCGGCGTACACCCGGGACATCGCCACCGCGAGGGCGAGGGGCGCGCCGATCATCCAAGCGTGACGCGTGGGCCGGCTGGCCACCCGTAGCGCGAGGACCACGCCGAAGAGCAGCGCGAACGCGAACGCGGCGTGCCCACTCGGGAAACCGTCGGATCCCGCCTCCAGCGCGAGGGCGTGGACCGTGTCGTACGGGGGGCGGGCGCGCTGGAACAGCAGCTTCCCGACGCCGACGGAGAGCCAGCCCACGACGGTCGCGGCGCACAGCGTGATCGCGGCAGGGCGGTGCCGCCGCCACACGAGGGCCGTGAGCGCCACCAGAAGGAGAGGCGCGACGACCGGGCCCAACACGACGGTGACCGCGTCCGCGAGCCAGGTGAGCAGGGCATCTCGATGGTGGGAGAGCGACACGTCGAGTCCGAGCTCGCCGGTGCGTGAAGCGCCCATGTCGCTGACGACCGCGCCGACGCCCAGCCCACCGGCGAGCAGCAACGCCCCCGCGAGCCACCACACGGCCGCACGGGCGTCGCCGCGGCCGGCCGGCGCATGGTGGTCGGCTGTCGGGATCGAGACAGTCATGCGTGGCTCCTGAGGCTGAGGTCGTCCGCGTCTCCGTCGCCCGCCATCGCCGTCGTTTCGCGGGTTCGCGGGTTCGCGGGATCACGGGATCACGGTCGCCGCGTAGTGTCGCAAGCGCGCCTGGGAGAACGCCGGCGCCACCCGGAAGGGCCACGAGCCATGACGGGGAGCCGGGGACGCGTGAGATGCGTCAAGAACCACGACGGCTACCCCGCCGCGCACCTGGGCGGGGTACCCCGCTGACCATCCGATGTCCCCCCGATCGCGCTCGCCGGGAATCAGGGGTCGTTCCCATCCGAAGATGAACGCCTGACCTGAGAAACTGCTTGCATCCCAAGGGGATCGAATGAATGGCCGGTGATCGGGAGGGAACGGCGATGGCGTTGGTGGCGTACGGCGCGACCGTGAGTGGTAGGGGCGCGGTGCTGCTCCCGCCCACGGACGTGGTGGCTGAGGCCGGGCGGGTCACGGTGGTGGCAGGGCCGCTCGGGCCCTCGAGCACGGCGTTCGCGTTGGCTCTCGCCGGGCGTGTGCGACTGAGCGGCGGTCGCGTGACGTGGGATGAGCAGACCGGCGCTGCCCTGCGGCGGCGCAAGGTCGCCCTGGTGGACCTGCCGGGGGTGACCGAACCCGAGGAGGGACTCAGCGTCCGCAACGTCGTCGCCCAGGAGTTGACATTGGCGGGGCGCCGGCTGCGCCGGCGTGACGTGCGCGACTTCCTCGCCGAACGCAGGTCGTCGTACCTGAGCGATTGGCGGTGGGACCGCGTGCCGGCCGCGTCCCGCACGCTGTGGCTGACCGAATTGGCCCTGCGGAACCCCAACGTCGAAGCCGTGGTCGTTGCTCACCCGGATCGTTGGGGCGGGGACGCCCGTATCTGGTTCGACCCGCTGCGCCGGCTCGACCGCCAGGGCGTCGTGTTGGTGGTCATGTGCACGGAGGCGACCGCGCGGCTGCTCGGGTCCGAGCCGACCTACCGGATCGGCGGCGCAGCGGGCGGTGACCCGTGGGAGCGGGTCCCTTCAGCGTCGACGCACCCAGACGTCGCCGGACCACGGCGAGCGCGGGTACATCGGGACCGGGATCCGAGGCGGGCTTGGGGCCGGCCTCGGCGCGCCTCCTACGCTCTGACCGGCGCGGGCGAGCTCGACCAGCGTGAGGAGAACGCATGAGTACGCACCGCATCGCGTGGACGGAGTTGTTGAGGCTCACGTCGGCGCCGATCCTGCGCCTGGCGGTGGTGGCGATGGTGCTGATCCCGAGCATTTACGCGGGTCTGTCGCTGTACGCCAACCGCGATCCGCACGCGGCGTTGCCGAACGTCCCGGCCGCGATCGTGATCGAGGATCTGGGGACGACGTTGGCCTCGGGGGAGAATCTGCAGGTCGGCGACGACGTGGCGCGTGAGTTGGTCGATTCGCGCAGCTTCGACTGGCATCGGGTCGACCGGGCGGCCGCGGAGGAGGGGGTGCGCGCGGAGCGGTTCGAGTTCGCGATCGTCGTGCCGCCGGCGTTCTCGGCCGACCTCGCGTCGGTCGCGAGCGCGCAACCGCGCCAAGCGCACCTGGAGCAGATCACGGACGACGCGGGCGGGTTCGTGAGCAGGAGCATCGCGGCGCAGGTGGTCGCGGACGTGTCACGGTCGGTGGCCTCGCGGTTATCGGTCACGACGGCCGGTCAGGTGATGGAGGGGTACGGCGACGTGCACGCCCGGGTGAAACGGGCGGCGGACGGCGCCGGCGCGTTGGCGGACGGGGCCGACCGGCTGACCGCCGGCCAGGGGGAGATCGCGAGGGACGGCACCGCGCTCTCGGTCGGGCTGGGCTCCGCCGCGTCGGGCGCCCAGCAGACGGCGGACGGGGCCCGTGAGCTGCGGGCCGGGCTCGCGCAGCTGGACAGCGCCACGGCCGAGTTGCCCGCGCAGACGCGTGCCCTCGCGCAGGGATCCCGAGAGGTGGCGTTGGGGGGTGCGGAGCTGGCCCAGGCCGCCCGCGACCTCACGGCCGCGTCGGGTCAGCTGGACGCGTCGCGGGGGACGGCGCTGACGGATCTGGCCGCCCAGCTCGACGCGATCGAGCGGTCCAACGCCGCCTCGGCGACGCCGGATCCTCAGGTCGGCGCGTCGACGGCCGCGCTGCGCTCTGAACTGGCCACCGTGGGGACCCGGCTGGATGCGGCGCGCGCGCAGATCGCGGCCGCCTCCGAGCGGACGACGAGGCTCGCCACCGCGGCGAACCAGGTCGCGCAGGGCGCGGGCCGGCTCGCCGACCAGGGCGCCGCCCTGCGATCGGGCATCGTGTCGGCGGGTGCGAACTCGGGGCGACTCGCGGACGGGACCGCGGCGCTCGCCACCGGCCTGGCGCCGCTGCCCGTCAATGCCCAGAAACTGAGCGAGGGACAGGTCGCCGCCCGTACCGCCACCACCGATCTATCCGGACGCGCGCGCGAGCTCGCGACCGGGCTCACCGAGGGGCTGACCACCATGCCCGTGACGACCGAGACGCAACGGCGTGCGGTCGCCCAGGTCATGGGCAATCCCGTCGCGGTGACGCAAGCGGCCCCTGCGGAGGCCGAGGCCGGCGCGGGGCTGGCGCCCTTCTTCCTCGCCGTGTCGCTGTGGATCGGAGCCTTCGGGTTGTTCCTCCTGGTCCGGCCCCTGTCGACGCGCGCGATCGCGGCCAACCACCCGGCGTGGCGGGTCGCGCTGAGCGGCTGGATGGCGCCGGCGGCCCTGGCGACAGGGCAGGCGCTGATCGCGTTCGTGCTGGTGGAGCGCATCATGGGGCTCTCCGTGCAGCGTCCGGCGCTGGTGCTGGCGTTCATGATCGCGACCTCAGCGGTGTACGTCGCGATCGTGCTCGGCCTGGTCGCCCGGTTCGGGGTGGTCGGCAAGTTCCTCGGGCTGTTGTTCATGGTGGCCCAGCTGGTCAGCGCGGGCGCCACCTACCCGTGGCAGACGCTGCCGGTGCCGCTGCAGGTGGTGCATCATGTGGCGCCCATGAGCTACGTGGTCGACGGGATCCAGCAGCTGATGAGCGGGGGCGCACTCGACCGGATGCCGGTGGTTCTGGGGGTGCTGGCCGCGTACTTCGTGGTCGCGATGCTCCTCACGCACCGGGCGGTCTCGCTGCAGCGCGTGTGGACTCGCGCGCGCATCAAGCCCGAGCTTCAGCTGTGAGCGGGCCGGGCGGATGACCTCGAACGCCACGGCCTACTCACCCAGGTCCTCGACGGCACCCTCGACACCCCGAACCTGACGCGCGGCAAGAGGCAGAATCCGAACGCGCCCGAAGACCGTTCAGTGGCCCTCTGACGGGGGACAGATGCGGGTCGTCGGGTCGGCCACGATGGCGTAGGTGGCCGAGGCGATCGGGATGCCCGCCGCATCCAGCCCGGTCAGGATGTCACGACTCATCGCGTCCTTAATTTCTCGAACCCCGCGCTGGGGGACCAGGAAGCGCAGCGACAGCTCGAGCCAGTTGTCGGTGATCCGCCAGTAAACGGCCGGCTCAATGGACGCGTCCGCCATCGCGTAGCGCGACCGCATGAAGGCCAGGCTTCGGTCGGCCACGACGTCGTCGACGATCGCGTGATCGCGAGCCGCGGCCAGCAGGATCTGTTCTGCCCGCCTCCGGTCGGACTCATAGCCGACCGGCAAGGTGAGCTCCTCCCACAGGTAGGGAAAGTCGCGGGTGTAGTTGTACACCGGGTCGCTGAAGATCGCGCCGTTCGTCACCGTCACGAGCCGGCCGGTGTACTGACGGGAATTGACCCACACCGCAGGGTCGGCGGCAGCGACCGACGGGGGTTGGCCCATCTCCATGATCGTCGTGCGGAGGAACCCAAGACGCACGACGTCACCTCGCACTCCGCCCAGGGTGATCCGGTCGCCGACGCCGAAGGTGTCACCGCGCAGGATGACGAAGTACGCGGCCAACGACACGATGACCTGTTGCAGGGCGAAGGCCAAGCCCGCGCTGATCAGACCGATGCCGGTGCTGACATCGGTTTGTGGCGTGATCCAGATCGACAGGAGCCCGACGATGAGGATGACCGCGACCACCAGCTGCAGACCCTGCCGCGCCCAGAACCGTCGAGGATCGGCCACATCTCCGCCCAGCACACGACGCACACCCCGCAGCACGAGGTACCGCAGCAGCAGCGCCGCCGCGATCAGAGTCAGCGTGAACAGCAGCTTGACGCCGGTCGTCTTACTGACCCCCACCAGAGTGACGCCGAATACCTGGATCGCGTCGTCGTCAGCTAACACGGCAGGGGCGGTCAGCAGTCCTTGCGCGGTCGCGCACCAGTGGCTCATGAGGGCAGCGAGCGGGTCACGGTAGGCAGGAAGCCGATGGTGCCGTCGTTATCGAGCACGATCGCCATGATGGCCTCGAACTGGATGGGGGTCAATCGGCCGAGTCGAGCCTGTCGTCGGCGTCGGCGTCGGCGTCGACGGTACGGTGCGGCGGTGCACGACCAGGGCCTCCAGTGCGCCCCGCAACCTACGCCCGCGACGCCTTCGCCCGCGACGCCTTCGCCCGCGACGCCTTCGCCCGCGGGTGGGCGCCGGCCCGTACCGTGATGCCATGCACACGGTGACGTATCCAGGCCGATCAGACATGAGCGGCAAGGAGAGGCGATGAGCGGCGGCCTGGTCGCGCTCCTGGACGACATTGCGATGCTGGCCAAGTTGGCGGCTGCGTCGATCGACGACGTCGGGGCCGCGGCGGGGCGGGCCAGCGTCAAGGCGGCGGGCGTGGTCGTGGACGACACGGCGGTCACGCCGCGCTACGTCCAAGGCTTCACCGCGGACCGCGAGCTGCCGATCATCAAGCGCATCGCGATCGGGTCGCTGCGCAACAAGCTCGTGTTCATCCTGCCGCTGGCGCTGCTGCTCAGTCAGTTCGTGCCGTGGCTGCTCACGCCGCTGTTGATGTGCGGCGCGACGTACCTGTGCTTCGAGGGCGCCGAGAAGATCTGGGGACGCGTGGCCGGCCACGGCGGGCGAGTCCACGGTGACAGCGATCTGCCGGCGGCCGCGATCGGGCCGGAGCAGGAAAAGAGGATGGTGGCGGGCGCCATCCGGACCGACTTCATCCTGTCCGCGGAGATCATGGTCATCGCCCTCAACGAGGTCGCGGATCAGCCCGTGGTCTCTCGGGCGGTCATCCTCGCGGTGGTGGCCATGGTCATCACCGTTCTCGTCTACGGCGTGGTCGCCCTCATCGTGAAGATGGACGACATCGGGCTGCACCTCGCCGGTCGAGACTCCGGGGCGGCCCGCTCGATCGGGCGCTTCCTGGTCGCGGCGATGCCGAAGCTTCTGACGACCCTGTCGACCGTCGGCGTGGTCGCGATGCTCTGGGTGGGCGGGCACATCTTGCTCGTGGGGGTCGACACTTTGGGCTGGCACGCGCTGTACTCGATCGTGCATCACCTCGAAGAGGGGGTGCACGGCGTGGCAGGTGTTGGGGGAGTGCTCGCATGGCTGGTCAACACAGCCGCGTCCGCGCTGATCGGCCTGGTGGTCGGCGCGCTGGCGGTGGCAGTGATGCACGCCATCCCGCGCCGCGGAGCCACTAAGACCCCGGCCCACGCCTGACCGCGACCAGAGATCGACACCACGCGGCGTTGGGCCCGTCATGGTCATGGGCTGCCGCGACGACCGCGCGCTCTCGCCACACCACCTCGGGTGCCGGGAAGGGCACGGGAAAAACGACGTGACGACCGTGGGGTCGGCGTGTTTCCGTGGGACATGGCCCACCGGTCACGCCCGCCCCCTTCGGGTCGCGGGTGCCCATAAGCCCCCACGAGGGGCCCCAGCCCGAGAGAACGGATGAAGACCCCCACTGCGCTGCGTCCCCTGCGCCATCCGCCGTTTCGCATCCTGGCCGCCTCCATGTGCCTGTCGCTGTGTTCCGGCGGACTGTTCGTCCTCGCGCTCGTCTGGCAGGTGGTCGCGTTGGGCGGAGGACCGCGTGATCTGTCGCTCGTCACCGCCGCGAACGGCGTCGGCCTGATCGCGACGGCGTTGCTAGGCGGCGTGCTCGCCGACCGCGTCCCGTAGCGGCGCATCCTGATGACGGCCGAACTGCTCAAGGCTCTCGCTGGGGACGGTCGCAGCGCTGTCGCTCACCGGATCCCTTCGGATCTGGCAGCTGGCGGCGTGCGCGTTGCTCGCGGGCGTGCTGGACGGCGTCTACTACCCGGCGTACTCGGCCCTCGTGCCCGCCCTCGTCCCGCCCGACGACCTGCTCGCGGCCAATGGACTGGAAGGGATGGCCCGGCCGCTCATCTTCAACGCGGCCGGTCCTGCGGCCGCCGGCGTGACCGGCGTGACCGGCGTGACCGGCTGGTGAAGCGTGGCGGAGGGGTCTGGGTGCGCTCAGGCCGGTCGGCGATGGGCCGCGCGGGTCCCCGTTGCGGCCAGCTGCTCGCGGCTGCGCGGCGCGGTGGGACTCACCAGTGCGTCGACGAGAGCGCGCGTGGCCTGCTCGACCGACGCCAACGCCGCGTCGAACGGCACGGCGTTGGCGCGACTCGGCGAGCGGGTGCCCGCGACCTTGCGGACGTACTGCATCGCCGCTTCGCGAATCTCTTCATCGGTAGCCGGAGGGGCGAGATTGTTCAAGGGCTTGATGCTGCGGCACATGGCCTCGAGCGTAGGGGGGACCGAGGTGAGCCGCCTGCCCGCGACCTCGGCCCGACCCTCAGGGGGCCACGAAGCGGGTCACGTGGTGGGTGCCGTCGCAGTACGGCTTGCTTCGGGAGCGACCGCACCGGCACAACGCCACGGTGCGCCCCGGGGCGTCCGCGGGATCCTGCCCGATCGGGCCGATGGGGATGCTTCCACGCGCGAGCAGCGGGCCGTCCGGGCAGATGGAAATGCGCGCACCGTCCCCGACCCGCCGTGGCGCGGGTGCCCCGACGCGCGGCGTCTTGAAGGGCCCGGCGTACGGCGGTACGGGTGCCTCGGCGTCGGGGGATCGGCCCGGAAGGGGCCGTCTCAGGGCGCTCGCGCCGTGCTCCCACGCCGCCAAGACATCACGGGCAACGAGACTGTCAAGCATCACAGCGGTCGCGGCCCCCAGCAGGACGTCGTCGCGGAGCTGCGGCTCCGCACGCACGAGCGGCACCACCATCTCGTGCCGGGCCACCTGCTCGTGCATGGCGTCGGCCAGCACGTGCTCGTCGAAGTAGGCGGCCACCTCGTCGGCCAGTCCGACCCGACGCATGCCCTGGGCGTAGCGCCTCATGGGCACGGTAGAGGTCATCTCGATGGCTGCCAGATGCCCCACGACCGCGCCCCGTAGCCGTCGGTGCAGCCCGAACATCATGATCGCGTTATCGGCCGCGAGCACGCTCGCCGGCACCCAGTCGACATAGCCGCCCGGTCGGGCGTCCAGGCCCGCCCGACGCATCGCGACCGCGAACAGTTCCGAATGCAGGCGAGGCAGCTCGCCGTTCCCGTACTCGTCGCTCTGGATCTCCACGATCGCGGCCTTCGCCTGACCGCGCAGGCGGGGGATCGCGAACGTGTGCGGATCGCCCTCCGTGAGCTGGTAGATGGATTTGAGCACCAGAAACTCGCGCACCTGCCCCAGGTCGGCGCGGGACGCGATCCGCGCGGACAGCGAGGGGCCGAGGTCGAGCTGGGCCAGTGCAAGCACGCCGGCTCCGACGTCGTCGCGCTCGGCCGCGTGACTGTTCGCACCTTCAGTCTCGCCCGCGTCTCCAGCTTCGTCCCGCGCGACACCCACGTTGACCAGCACCTTCTGCGACAGGGCCCGCAGCCGAGTCTCGAACGCCGCTTCCAGCAGCGTCGTTCCCCTCAACAGTTCGGGGTGCCACTCCCACCGGTCGTCGACGCCGGGAAGCCCATGCACGTGCAACGCGTACAGCAACCACAGCGTCAGCTGCACGTCCTCGTCGTGCTCGATGCCCGCGATGTCGGCGGTGTCGGCGGCGACACGCGTGGATGCGCTGGAGCCGGCGACCGCTGCGGCTTCGACGGACGCGTGCCAGGATTCGACGTCGGCGTCGCACCGGAACGGCCCTCGCAGGATGTGCAGCAGCCTGTCGCTGCAGACACCCCGGGCGGTCGGGAGGGGCAGGGGACCGTCGTCGGAGGGGGTCGGGTCGTGGGAGGCGTTCAGCTGGTGGACGTCGGGCAACGCCGTGCGATCCGAGTCGGGACGCGCGGAGTCGGCGGCAACGGTAGGTGTCATTGCGACCTCGCGAAGGTGTGGGGGTGTTTTCGAGGGTACGGGCTGGCGCTGCAAAGCTCATGTCGAAGAACCCCGGCGCGGGGCCGTCGGGGTTCGGGCGGAAAGGGCGCGCCCCGGGGACCGGCTGGGGCTCGAAAGCGGCCATGGGCGATGCCGCGGTCCCACGCGCCCTCGGGGTGTCGCTCGGGCCGCCGGTCGGGATACGGTCGGTGCCAGGTGACGCGTCGACAGGAGGTGCGGGCGGTGAGCGAAACGAGCCGGGAGCGGCCGCTGCGAATGGTGGCGGACCGGAGCCTGCTGGTGCTGGTGGACTACCAAACGAAGCTGATGCCGGCGATACACGACACGCAGACCGTGCTGGCCCGGGCCGAGCTGATCGGCAAGGCAGCCGGCCTGGTCGGAGTGGACGTGATCGGCACCGCACAGTATCCCGAGCGGCTGGGCGCGAACGTCCCCGAGATCGCGTCCCTCTGCGGGACAATGCTGGAAAAGCGGTACTTCAGCGCGTACGAGGACGGCCTCGACGCCGAGCTGGCGCGGCGCGACCGGGAGCGGGCCGGGCGCGGTCAGGCACCCGGTGACGTCGTGATCGCCGGGTGCGAGGCGCACGTGTGCCTCGCGCAGACGGCGCTGGCGCTGCTGGAGGCGGGCCGCACGGTGTGGGTGGTGCAGGACGCGTGCGGGTCGCGACGCCCGAACGATGCGGCGACGGCGATGCGGCGCCTCGCCCACGCGGGGGCGCAGGTGGTGACGAGCGAAATGACTGTGTTCGAGTGGCTCCACGACTCTCGCCATGACCGCTTCCGGGAGGCATCCGCACTGGTCAAACAGGTCCCGGTCGACTGAGGTCTGTCGTGTCGTTGAGTCGTCCTTGGCCCGTCCCTGGCTCTCTGTCTTTGACGTGCACCCCGACCCTGACCCTGACGGTGGTCAGTGCGAGGCGCGGCTAGGCTGACACGGTCGCACACGCGCTCGTCGCGAGCCCCGCTCGCAGCACCACCGGACGACCGCATCACCGCGCGACACCGCCGCCGCGCGCAGGAGGACACGATGCCGCAGCTCCGTTCCCGCACAACCACTCATGGCCGCAACATGGCGGGTGCTCGCGCCCTGTGGCGTGCCACCGGCATGACGGAGTCCGACTTCGGCAAGCCGATCATCGCGATCGCGAACAGTTTCACGCAGTTCGTCCCGGGGCACGTCCACCTGCAGGACGTCGGCCAGCTCGTCGCGGGCGCCATCGCCGAGGCGGGCGGTGTGGGTCGGGAGTTCGACACGATCGCCATCGACGACGGGATCGCGATGGGCCACGCAGGCATGCTCTACAGCCTCCCCAGCCGGGAGATCATCGCGGACAGCATCGAGTACATGGTCAACGCCCACACCGCCGACGCCCTGGTGTGCATCTCCAACTGCGACAAGATCACCCCCGGCATGCTGCTCGCCGCGCTGCGGCTCGACATCCCGACCGTGTTCGTCTCGGGTGGGCCGATGGAGGCGGGCAAGGCCGTCATCGGCCGTGAGGTCATCGACGGCTCTTCCGAGTCGTCTGAAGAGTCTGAGGAGCAACGACTCGACCTCATCGACGCGATGATCCAGTCCGTCGACGACACCGTCTCCGACCAGGTGATCGACATCGTGGAGCGCTCCGCGTGCCCGACCTGCGGTTCCTGCTCCGGGATGTTCACCGCCAACTCGATGAACTGCCTGACCGAGGTGCTCGGCCTGTCCCTGCCCGGCAACGGCTCGACGCTGGCCACCGCGGCCGCCCGCGAGGACCTGTTCCTGCGCGCTGGACGCCTGGTGGTGGATATCGCGAAGCGCTACTACGAGGGCGACGACGCCTCCGTGCTGCCGCGCAGCATCGCGACCAAAGCCGCCTTCGAGAACGCGATGCGCGTCGACGTCGCGATGGGCGGCTCGACCAACACCGTGCTGCACCTGCTCGCGGCCGCCCAGGAGGCGGGCGTCGATTTCGACCAGGCCGACATCGACGCGCTCTCTCGGGTGACCCCGTGCATCTGCAAGGTCGCGCCGAACACGCGCGACTATTACATGGAGGACGTGCACCGCGCCGGCGGGATCACGGCGATCCTCGGTGAGCTCGACCGGGGCGGCATGCTCGACCGCTCCGTGCACGCTGTTCACAGTCCGAACCTGGACGCGTGGCTGGCGCAGTGGGACATCCGCGGCGGCTCGGCTACCCCGGAGGCGATCGAGCTGTTCCACGCCGCGCCCGGCGGGGTGCGCACCACGAAGGCGTTTTCGTCGACCAACCGGTGGGCGAGCCTGGACACCGACGCCGAAGGCGGCTGTATCCGTTCGGTCGAGCACGCGTACACCGCGGAGGGCGGCCTGGCCATCCTCACCGGCAACCTCGCCCCCGACGGCTGCATCGTCAAGACCGCGGGCGTGCCAGAACACCAGTGGACGTTTGCCGGACCGGCGAAGGTCGCCGAGTCCCAGGAGGACGCGGTCTCGATGATCCTGAACGGCCAGATCGTCGCGGGTGACGTGGTCGTCGTGCGCTATGAGGGCCCCAAGGGCGGCCCCGGAATGCAAGAGATGCTTTACCCGACGAGCTACCTCAAGGGCGTCGGCCTCGGTCCGCAGTGCGCCCTGATCACGGACGGGCGGTTCTCCGGGGGTTCTTCCGGGCTCTCTGTCGGGCACGTCTCGCCCGAGGCCGCCGCGGGCGGGATGATCGGTCTGGTCCGTGACGGCGACATCATCGAGTTCGATATCCCCCAACGTCGGGTCGAGCTGAAGGTGGCCGACGAGGAACTCGCCCGTCGGCGCGCCGACCAGGACGCCCTGGGCTGGCGACCGGTCGACCGGAACCGCGTGGTGTCGGTGGCACTGAAGATCTTCGCCCGGTTCGCGCAGAGCGCCGATAAGGGCGCCGCCAGGGCGTTCGAGTGACGACTCGCTTGCGCGGGACGTCGTACTACGACCTGCTCGGGGTCGCCCGTGACACGACTCTCGCGGAGATTCGCGTCGCCTACCGTCGGCTGATGCGGGCCGAGCATCCGGACCGCAGCGGCACGCGCGATCACGCCTTCGCGAGTCGGCTCAACGCAGCGTTCGAGGTGCTGTCGGGCACGGACGCCCGGGCCTCGTACGACGCGTGCCTGGCGCAGGAATCCGCCCCTGCGACGCGGCTGCCGGAACCGGCGCGGTACGGCGCGCCCTCGGACGTCCTAGGGTTCGACGAAGGCTGCTGGGACTTGCCGGACTGGCCGCGCTGAGCCGGTAAAAAGTTCCCGGCTCAGCGGGCGCGGTTCAGCGGTTCGGACGGTGGTTGAGGAGGCGGACGCTCACTTACCGGCGACCCTGCCCATGTAGGCGTTGAGGTGGAAGAGGGCCTGGCCCGAATCGCCCGTGAAGGCGGCCAGCTTGGCCTGGTCGAGCACCCCGCGGAAGAGGACCTCCTCCTCGCGCTGCTCGGCGATGAACCACTGCATGACGTTGAACGTGTTGAAGTCGCGGGACTCCAGGGAGAGCCCGGCCAGGGTGTTGATGCTCTCGGTGACCTTTTGCTCATGCGCGAAGGCGGCCTCGATGACCTCCAGCAGCGTGTCGTACGAGGTGCGCGGCGCCGGCACCGCGCTGATGGTGACGTCGGCGTCACACTCGAAGAGGTACTGCACGATCCGGTCCCGATGCGCGAACTCTTCGGCGACGTGCCGGCGGAAGAACGCGGCCGCCCCGTCCAGCCCCTCCGCCTCGCACCAAGCGCACATCTGCAGGTAGAGGTTGGAGGAATACAGCTCTTCGGTCATCTGCTGGTTGAGCGCCTGGACGATCTCCGTGGTGGGCATAAGAGTGCGATCCTTCCGCTGAGCGATAGATCTTCGGAGACGGTGCGACCGCTGCGCCGACGTCCTCACGCCGGAGTCCTCACGGCGTGCGCGGGGCAGCGGCACCCATCTTAACCTGCCGATGAGGCCGTGCCCGGCGGGCGGCAGAATGGGAGCGTGAGCGGCGATGAGGGGCGAGACTGCGGGTCAGGTCGGGTGCGTCTGTCGCGACGGGGGCGGGTCGAACCGTTCCACGTGATGGAACTGCTCAAGGCCGCCAACGAGCGAGCCGCCACCCGCGGCGATGTGATCACGTTGTGCGCGGGGCAACCCTCGACACCGGCGCCCCGAGCGGCGCGGGAGGCTGCGGCGCGCGCTCTCGCGGACGGTGCGGTGCTCGGGTACACCGACGCCGTGGGGATCCTGCCGCTGCGGGAGGCGATCGCGGCGCACTGCCAGAGTTCGTACGGGGTGAGCGTCGACCCCGACCAGGTGGTGGTGACCACCGGGTCCTCGGCCGCCTTCACGGCGCTCTTCCTGGCCGCGTTCGACGTCGGCGACGCGGTGGTGATGGCGAGGCCCGGTTATCCGGCGTACCGCAACACGCTCTCCGCCCTCGGCTGCCGCGTGATCGAGGTGGACTGCGGGTCGGGGGTGCGCTTCCAGCCGACGGTGGCGCTGCTCGAGCAGGTGGCCCACGATCTGGGGGAACCGCCCGCGGGACTGATCATCGCGTCGCCCGCGAACCCGACGGGAACGGTGATCGACCCTTGCGAGCTGGCGGCGATCGCGCGGTGGTGCGAGACGCAGGGGACGTTGCTGATCAGCGACGAGATCTACCACGGCGTGACGTATGGGGCGGCGGTCGCGAGCGCCTGGGAAACCTCGACCAGCAGTGTCCTGGTGGGGTCGATGAGCAAGTATTTTTCGATGACCGGGTGGCGGGTCGGGTGGCTCGTGCTCCCGCGGGCTCTGGTGCGGCAGGTCGAGCTGCTGGTTGGCAACCTCAACATTTGCGCACCGACGATCTGCCAGGTCGCCGCGGTGGCGACGTTCACGAAAGAAGCGCAGGTCGAGCTGCGCGGCCACGTGGCACGATACGCAGCCAACCGCGACCTGCTGCTGCGCCGCGCCCCCGAACTCGCACTGACGAAGATGGCGCCGCCGGACGGTGCGTTCTATCTCTACGCCGACGTGTCCCATCTCACCGATGACTCGATGGCGTGGACGGCTCGGTTGCTGGCCGACACGGGCGTTGCGCTCACCCCGGGCGCGGACTTCGACACGGTTCGCGGATACCGGTACGTCCGGCTGAGTTTCGCCGGAAGTACGGACGACATCGACGAGGCGATGACCCGACTCGTCGCGTACGTGTGAGCGCCGCGCACGCGCCCATGCGGGTAGGGATGCGGTGTGAGTTGCCTGACAGATGCGGGCGCCGGTGGATACGGGACGCGCGAAAGGGTAAGACACTGCCAGGATGGCGGGCTTGCGAGTCTGTCGACCGAGACACTGGGTCGCCGGATCTCGCGGGATACGTCCGCCAAGAGGGCTGACCTCAGCCCCGCACGATGATGTGCAAGCCCCCCGCACTCAGAAGGGATTCGCCATGAGCCTCCTACAGGACCTGCAGAAAGCCGCCGAGAGCGCCGTCCGAGAGGGAGTGAAGGTCGCGAAGCAGGCAGGGCGCAAGGCCGGCCAGCTGGCCCACGACAACCGAGACAAGATCGACTCAGCCATCGACAAGACCGGCAAGGTGGTCGACGAGAAGACCGGCGGCAAGTTCACCTCCAAGATCGAGGGCGTGAAGACGCAGGCCGCCAGGGGCGTCGACCTGGTCGAGAAGAGCCGTCCCGGGCACGCCGACCCGACGGACGCGACCGACGGCGAGTCAGCCGGCGGACCGCAGGATGCGCTGTGGGAGGACGACGGCGGTGTCGCGCAGCCGGGTGACGAGGGGGCGTACGACGCCGCGCGTGACGCTGGGGCGGCCAATCCGGACCCGGGCGTTGGCGAGTTCGGCACGACAACCGGCGGTCCGGGCAACGACGAGTCGGGCACCCCGACGTCCTGACTGATCGGCCGATGTGCGGTGGGCGGGCGCTACCGGCGCCCGCCCTTCGTCGTGTCCGTGGATTTTCGCGTCCGCCAGCCTTGTGCCGCCCGCGCCTGCGCGTGCCGATCCCAAGGGCGCTTCATGGCGTCAAGCGGTATCCCTGGCCGGGCTCGGTGAGCAGATGCACGGGCCGGCCAGGGTCGGGTTCCAGCTTGCGACGCAATTGGTTGGCAAAGACGCGCAGATAGTTTGACTCGCGGCGATAGCCAGGACCCCACACTTCGCGGAGCAGCTCGGCGTGTGTCACGAGATGGCCCGGTCGACGCGCGAGCACGGCCAGGATGCGCCATTCGGTAGGTGTGAGCCGCACCGGTTGACCGGCGTCGTCCGTGGCGCGACGCTCGGTGAAGTCGAGCGTGAAGTGGTCGGTGGCGAAGGGCGGCTGGTCCGGCTCGGCATCGGGGCGCGAGCGGCGAAGCGCCGAACGCAACCTGGCCATGAGCTCGTCCATCCCGAAGGGTTTGGTCACGAAATCGTCCGCGCCCAGGTCAAGGGCCTCCACCTTGTCGTCGGACTCATGTCGTGCCGAGAGGACCAG